>JBEDKU010000522.1:0-2684 GCA_041172045.1 Verrucomicrobiota bacterium
GGCCTGGGCCCGATCCAGAAGCACGAAAAGGCGCTCATCCGTTCTGCTGCCGACGCGTTGGCGGGGATTCCCGGGATTCGGTTCTACGGTCCGGCTGACCGGGCGGGCGCGCTTTCCTTCAACATCGAGGGGATCCACCACTACGATCTCGGCACGCTGATGGATCAAATGGGCGTCGCCGTCCGCACCGGCCACCATTGCTGCCAGCCGCTGATGGCGCGCTTCGGGATTTCCGGCACCGTGCGGGCGTCCTTCGCGCTGTATAATTCCGAGCGCGACGTCCAAGCACTCGCCGAGGCCACGCAAAAGGCCGTCTCCATGCTGCGCTAGATTCCCATCGTCATGAACATCGTCCTCGGCATTTCCGGCTCCATCGCCGCCTACAAAGCGGCCGATCTCGCGTCGCAGCTGGTCAAGCTCGGTCACGAAGTCCACGTCGTGATGACCCGCTCGGCGATGGAATTCATCACGCCGCTCACGCTCCAGACGCTGACCCGCCAGCCGGTGCTCGTCTCGCTCGAGGACGAAAAACAATCGTGGAAACCCGGCCACATCGACCTCGCCGACCGCGCCGACCTCTTCCTCGTCGCTCCGGCCACCGCGAACACGCTCGCGAACTTGGCCAACGGCCTCGCGCCTGACACGCTCTCCTCCATCTACCTCGCCCTACCGCGAACCACCCCGGTTCTCATCGCCCCGGCCATGAACGGGAAAATGTGGCTGCACCCCGCCACCCAGCGGAATCTCGCACAACTCACCGCCGACGGCTGCACCTTCGTCGGCCCGGCGGAAGGCGATCTCGCCTGCGGTTACGAAGGCATCGGGCGGCTTGCACCGGTGGAGGAAATCCTGGCGAGGATCGCGGGAGGGTTTTGAGAAAATTGCTCCTGCCTCCCGCCGAGGGGTCCGTCCTAAAAAAGGCCGCGCTCCTCGCTCTCTCCGGTGCCGTGATCGCCGGTTGTTTCGGCATCCTCCACGACCAGACTACTTACACGATCTCGCCCGAGTATTTCACCCGGATGAAATTCGACCAGTTCCGCCGCGCGGATTTCGGATTTCCACCGCGGGTGTTCGTTGCCGAGATCGGATTTCTAGCGACCTGGTGGGTGGGACTGATCGCGGCGTGGTTTCTCGCGCGGGTCGCCTTGCCGAAATTCGAGTCACCGGGAAAACAGGTGATGGTGGCGATGGCGGTCATCGTCGTCGTCACGGTTCTATCCGGAACAGCCGGTTACTTCGCCGGCCCCGGTTTGTTGGGGAATCGCCCGGGATGGCGTGATGCGTTGGACTCGTTTGGCGTGCTCGACGCCACAGCCTTCAACCGCGTGGCCGGAATTCATCTCGGCAGCTATCTCGGCGCGTTTTGGGGATGGGTCGCGATGATGGTGGTGTTCGTAGTGCGCCCCAGGACTACCCCAGCATCTCCATCAGATACCCGAACACCTCGGAGTTCCTCACCATCCCGGTGAACCGGTCCGACTGCGGACCCAACGCCGAAATCAGCGTGGGATCCGAGGTGTGAGAGGTTCCGGTCCAGCCGATGCCGGTGTGATTTCCGGAGAACTGTCCTAGCAATCCCTCCGGCTTCCCGAGCTGCTCGTTCCACTCGATGACCGGGTGTTTCCTGACGATTTCAAACAGCGCGTCGGCCTGCTCCGGCTTGAGCGTGAAGTCGAGATGGGCGCGCACCAGTTCGGACACTTGTTCGGCGCTCCGACCGTTCATTTTCCCCCACTCGCCGAGAAGGCGTTCGTGGGATGCCTTGAAATTTCTGATCTTGGCGAATCTCGGCGTGCTCTCCTCGTAGCCCTTTCCCATGCCGTTGAGGCCGGGGTTCGAGTTGCCGTGGTCGCTGGTGACGACGAGCAGAATATCGTCGCGCGTGCCGACAAGCGCGAGCACCGCGGCGACCGCGTCGTCGAACGCAAGCTGGTCATGCAACAGCGCGCCGATGTCGTTGAGATGGGCCGCGTGATCGATGCGCGCGCCTTCGATTTGCAGCAAAAACGGCTTGTCACTGGCGAGGAAACGGGTGAGCGCGGCATTTGCCATTTCCGTGAGCGTCGGGACCTTGGCCGCCATTTCCGGGTTGTGATTGCGGTCGATGGAAAAAGGGAGGTGCCCGCGGGTGAAGGTGCCCAGCAGTTTTTCCTCACGGGCGGCGAGCAGCCCGTCGCGATTGCCGACGACACCGTAGCCCGCCTTCGCAAAATCAGCGGAGAGGTCGCGTTTGTCCGGGCGGTCCTTTTTATCAAAAAATCCCGAGCCCCCGCCAAGTACGACATCGACGCGGTCGAGGTATTGCGGCGCGATGGTGTTTTCATCGCCCCGCTTCGGCACGGACGACGCAAATCCAGCGGGCGTCGCGTGGGTGACCGTGGCGGTGGTGACGAGGCCGATCCGCACGCCCTTGTTCTTCAAAATCTCGGCAATCGGCGTGACCGTCCGTCCCGCAGGGTTGATGTTGATCGCGCCGTTGTTCACCCGCTCCCCGCCGCCCCAGGCGCTGGACGCCGCTGCGGAATCGGTGACCATCGAATTCGCGGAGGCCGTATCCATCAGCCCCCGCGCCGCCTTGCGGTCGTTGAGCAGCGACCACCACTGCGTGCCCGTTTTCCGGGTGAGCTGGGAGTAGGATTCCGCCAGCGTCAGCACACCGGGGCTCATGCCGTCGGACACCATGA
>JBEDKU010000523.1:0-2544 GCA_041172045.1 Verrucomicrobiota bacterium
GACGGGCACTCCCTTTCCGTGCAGGGCTGGACGCGGGCCGGAGCTCTGGCGGGTCTGTTCGCCCACGCTCCTTCCAACGCCCATCCCCATGTGGTGAAACCAGGCCGCATCCTGGCCACCCGGCCGACCGAGGAAGCGAAGAGCAAGCGGGAAATCCACACCGCGGCGCCGACCGCCAAACGCTTGAGGCTGGAAATCGAGGACTCCCACACCCACGGCCACGAGGAGGACCTGGCCAGGGTGGTGCTTGCCCAACCGGAACCGGTCCTGATCGTCTGGCATCACGGAACCATGGCGAAGATCGTCCGCCACTTCCCACTGATCAATCCCGACGATGTCCCCCACCGCTGGCCGGACGAGCGCTTCGATCTGATCTGGATCCTGGTGCGTCAGCCGGGTGAAGAGCTCGGCTATCGTTTTGTCGCCGTGCCGCAAATGCTGCTGGGCGATGATCTGGAAACCGCCTGACAACAATCGCGTCCCAGCACCGCCCGACGAGGCAAACCGGGAATTTCATGCGTAATGAAGTCCGCGCTCCAGTCTTACTTCTTCACCGGCGGCTCCTTCGCCGGCACGTAGATCAAGCCGCCGCCGTTGATGCAGTAGCGCTGGTTGGTGGGGGTTTTGTAGCCCTCGCCTTCGAAAACGTGGCCGAGGTGGCCGCCGCATTTCGCGCAGGTCACTTCGATGCGGGCCATCCCCATGCTGACGTCTTTCTTGAGAACCACGTTCTCCGCCTTGGCTGGATCATAAAACGACGGCCAACCGCAACCGGAGTCGAATTTCTCTTTGGATGAAAAGAGCAGCGCCTTGCAACCAGCGCAATGATAGGTCCCCTCGCCCTGGTGTTTGAACTCGGTATAAACCTGACCGTTCGCCCGCTCGGTGCCGGATTCGCGGAGGATGTGGTATTGCTCCGGTGTGAGGAGTTTTTTCCATTCCTCATCGGTTTTCACGACCTTTCCTGAGGGTTCGGCGGGGGCTTCTGCGCGGGTTTCCATAATGGTTTTCTTTTTGTCCTCGGCGGAGCAAGCGGCGAGAGTGATTGAAAATACGAGGGTGCCGATGGAGCGGATGGAGATCATGGTTGGAAGGAGTTCGACCTTTGGAAGATGATTCAAACTCGATTCTATTCCATCCTTCGCAAGCCTGCTTTATGCAAACTGCTCGGCCAGCACCGCCACGCCGTAGTCGCGGTTCATGCGGGCGATGTGCTCGACACTGATTTCCTTCGGGCAGGCGGCTTCGCACTCGTATTGGTTGGTGCAGTTTCCAAATCCTTCCGAGTCCATCTGGCGGACCATCGCCAACACGCGCTTCTGGCGCTCCGGCTGGCCTTGGGGAAGATGCCCGAGGTGGGAAACCTTCGCCGCCACGAACAACATCGCGGACGCATTTTTGCAGGAAGCCACGCAAGCCCCGCAGCCGATGCAGGCGGCGGCGTCGAAGGCACTGTCGGCATCCTGCTTGGGAATCGGGAGAGTATTCGCATCTACCGCCGAGCCGGTGCGCACGTCGATGTAGCCGCCGGCCGCGATGATCCGGTCGAAGGCGCCGCGGTCCACGATCAAGTCGCGGACCAGCGGGAATGGATTGGCGCGGAACGGCTCGATCCAGATGGTGTCGCCCTCCTTGAACTTCCGCATGTGGACCTGGCAGGGTCGCGGTCGCGCGCTCCTTGCTGTGGGGAATCCCGTTGATCGTCAACGAGCAGGAGCCGCAGATGCCCTCGCGGCAATCGTGGTCGAAATGGATCGGCTCGGTTCCCTTGACGATCAGACGCTCGTTGACGATGTCGAGCATTTCGAGAAACGACGCTTCCGAAGGAATGTCCTTGGCATCATACGTTTCGATTCTGCCTTGGGCCTTCGGGCCGGACTGCCGCCATACTTTGAGTGTCAGGTTCATGAGAATTTCGATGCGTTGGTCGGAAAATCGCGGGCAGACGCCCGCTCAATTTCATCTGCGCCAGCGTAGAGGTGATTCCGCCGCGGGCTAGGAGAAAAATCCGGATTGCCGGGCGATTTTTCCGATTTCCCGCGCATCGATTGACGACGGCAAAGCGGCACGATCCGGACCACTTCCGAGGTCGGAAAATTCACCAAAAACCGGTTGACGGAAATCCGGGACGCTGCTTATTTTCGCGCGTCGCGACACGATATAGGCGGCCCGATTGAGTTTCCCTGAGGGTTTTGGGTTTTTCCCCGGGATTATCGATCGGGCCGCTTCTTTTTTGAGATGGAGCGCGAAATTCATTTCGCCTCGATGAAACAAACCCAATCACCTGCCGCAGCGAGGGCCGCGCAGGCCGTAACTGGGCCCGGGCACGGGTTGAAACCGCTTGGAATTGCGGGAGTTTCCGCCATGCGCGGGCAAAAAACCCTTGCGAATCGAGCATCACGACTTCGGTGTCACCGTCGCCAGCCACTTCTTCGCGGCAGGGTGGGCGTTCCATGCCGACTGCAGATCCGCGGCAAAGCACGCGGCCTCTTCCTTACTGCCGAGCGCGTAGGAATCCGGCGGGTTCTTCGGCTGCTTGCGGTG
>JBEDKU010000524.1:0-7678 GCA_041172045.1 Verrucomicrobiota bacterium
GCCGCTTGCGGTGCCGGGCTTGGTGATGGCCTTTGGTTACCTCGCCCTCTCGCAGGAAGGAAAAGCGTTCCATTTCCTCGTCGGGCCAGGCGGCAGCCCGTTCATGCTCATCGTCGTCGCCTACGCGTTCCGGCGGCTTCCCTACATTGTCCGGTCGGCAGTCGCCGGACTCCAGCAGAGCAATCCCACGCTGGAGGAAGCCGCGAAATCCCTCGGTGCCACACCGTTGCGCACGCTCCGTCGGGTGGCCATCCCGCTCATCGGCGCGAACCTCGCCGCCGGCTCCATCCTCGCCTTCGCCTTCGCCATGCTGGAAGTCAGCGACAGCCTGATCCTCGCCCAACAGGCGCAGCACTACCCGATCACCAAGGCGATCTACACCTTACTCAGCACCCTCGGCAACGGCACCGAACTCGCCGCCGCGCTCGGCGTGTGGGCGATGGTTTTCCTCTCCGTCGCCATCATGGGAGCCGCCGTGCTCGGCGGAAAACGCGGCGGGTTGTTCAAGGTGTAGGCAGGGGGATCCCTGCCAGATCTTTAAACCGCCGCGGAGCGCCTCCCTCCTGCACCATCTAGGCTCACAGGTCAATTCCCCTCGATCCGTCAGCTCATCCAATCGGTTGGATCGGGTTGTTCGCTGCCTGCCGGTCTGGCAATTCCCCCTCACCATGGCGTTTTTTCCAACTCCCGCGTCCGTTCCGGTTCGGAATCACCCCGTGCCCGACTCGGAACCGCCTCGTTCCGACTTGGGACGCCCCCGTGCCCGACTCGGAACCACCTCGTTCCGACTTGGGACGCCCCTGTGACCAGTTCGGAACCACCTCGTTCCGACTTGGGACGCCCCCGTGCCCGGTTCGGAACCACCTCGTTCCGAGTTGGGACTACCCCGTGCCCGGTTCGGAACCACCCGGTTCCGACTTGGGACGACCCCGTGCCCGACTCGGAACCGCCCCGTTCCGACTTGGGACGACACCGTGCTCGGCGGAAAACGCGGCGGTTTGTTCAAGGTCTAGGCGCGCGAGACACCGCCTTACGGCGGGATTTTTCAAAGGTCCCCGGTCGCCAGTCCCCGGTTTGCTCTGTCGCGGAGCCAACTCCACGACGCCCTTTGCGGCAGGCAGTCGGCCTGTTCCGGCCCGCGTGACGCGTGGAACGGGTGCCTGTTCCCCACGTACGGACCCCCGTTACGTGTGGAACGGGTGCCTGTTCCCGATGTACGGACCCCCGTTACGTGTGGAACGGGTGCCTGTTCCCGATGTACGGACCCCCGTTACATGTGGAACGGGTGCCTGTTCCCGAGGTACGGACCCCCGTTACATGTGAAACGGGTGCCTGTTCCCGATGTACGGGCACCCGTGCGCGAGGGTAAAACGGGCGAGGTAACACGCCCCGTGGTGGCGGAAGCGACGATGTTGCAGCGAGGGAAATGGGCACGTCCCCTTCGCGGTTGCTCCTCTTTTCCCCGCCGCGCCGTCCGGTCATTTTTCCGCCGAATTCCCTCGCCCCCGCGCCTTGGGCCGTTAGGTTGTCAGGTAACTCATGCATTGGACCGAACCCGCCACCGCCGACGACTCCCACGCCGAACTCGAAAAAAAACTCTGGGACGCCGCCAACCAGCTCTGGGCCGGGGCGGATCTGAAACCTTCCGAATACTCGCCCACCGTGCTCGGGCTCATTTTCCTGCGCTACGCGGATGTGCGCTTTGTCGCGGTGAAGCAGGACATCCAGCCCCAACCCGGATCGCGGCGCACCATCGGCCCCGCCGACTTCCACGCCGCCGGCGTCGTTTACCTTCCGGATGCGGCCCGGTTCTCCCATCTGCTCAGCCTGCCGGAGGGTGCGAATGTCGGCCAGGCCGTCAATGAGGCGATGCGCGCCATCGAGAAGGAGAACCCGGACCTCGCCGACGTGCTGCCGAAGAGCTACCACATCATCGAAAGCCGCACCCTCGCCTCCTTGCTCAAGACCATGGCCTCCATCTCCATGGACAAGGGCGGCGACACCTTCGGCCTCATTTACGAATACTTCCTCGGCAAGTTCGCCATGAGCGAGGGCCAGAAGGGCGGGGAATTCTACACGCCCACCTCCATCGTCCGGCTGATCGTGGAAATCCTGGAGCCCTACCACGGCCGCATCCTCGATCCCGCGTGCGGCTCCGGCGGCATGTTCATCCAGTCCGCCCGCTTCGTGGAGGCGCATCAGAAGAATCCCACGGCGGAAATCTCCGTCCACGGCCAGGAGCGCGTCACCGATACCGCCCGCCTCGCCCGGCTGAACCTCGCCGTCCACGGGCTGAGTGGCGATATCAAGCAGGGGAACACCTACTACGAGGATCTCCAGGACTCCGTCGGCCGCTTCGACTTCGTGCTGGCGAACCCGCCCTTCAATGTCAGCAAGATCGACAAGGAGCGCCTCGCCGGAGATCCGCGCTACCCCTTCGGCATCCCGCGCACCGACAATGGCAACTATCTCTGGATCCAGCATTTCCACTCCGCGCTGAACAAGAAGGGCCGCGCCGGATTCGTCATGGCGAACTCCGCCGCCGATGCCCGCGCCTCCGAGCAGGAGATCCGGGAAAAGATCATCCGCGCCGGTCATGTGGATGTCATGGTCAGTATCGGGACGAACTTCTTCTACACCGTCATCCTGCCCTGCACCCTCTGGTTCTTCGACAAGGGCAAGGCCGGCACCGACCGCGCGGACAAAGTGCTCTTCCTCAACGCCCGCCATATCTTCCGCCAGCTCGACCGCGCCCACCGCGATTTCACCCACGCCCAGCTTGAATTCCTCGCCAACGTCGTCCGCTTCTATCGCGGCGAGGATCTGGAGTTGAACGACGGCTCAGAGGTGAAATGGCAGGAAATCTTCGGCGACGCACCGTCCTACATCGACATTCCCGGCCTCTGCAAAGCCGCCACCCTTCAGGAAATCGAAGCCCAGGGCTGGTCGCTCAATCCCGGCCGCTACGTCGGCGTCGCCAAGGGTGAGGACCTCAGCGACGAGGATTTCAAGGAACAGCTCGAAGCCCTCAACGAGGAACTCGAAATCCTCAACGCCGAAGCGCGGGAGCTTGAAGCGAGGATTGCAGAAAACGTCGTGGAACTTCTGGAGGCATGAGTTCTACCTGGCAAACCATCGCGATCAAAGATCTGGGCCGAGTTGTCACAGGTCGCACCCCTTCGAGCAATAATCCGGAGCATTTTGGTAGCAGCTACCCCTTTATCACGCCGTCCGACATCGCTTTGGATAATCGTCATATTGAAACCGAGAGGTATGTTTCCGAAGAAGGCAAAGAAGCGTTGGAGAGAATTCTTCTTCCGAAAGGGGCTGTTTGTTTCGTGTGCATTGGAGCGACAATTGGCAAAATCTGTATGACATCCCGCCCGTCATTCACAAATCAGCAGATTAATTCTGTGGTTGTGGATGAGGCCAAGTACGACAGCCGCTTTGCATTTTACGCGCTCTCGCAACAGGGTGGCAATGCGAAGTCATTAGCAGGCGGTGCGGCAACACCGATCATCAACAAGAGCGCTTTTTCCGAGATTGAGATCGAAGCTCCCGACCTCCCCGCCCAGTGCAAGATCGCGGGCATCCTCTCGGCCTACGACGACCTGATCGAGAACAACCTGCGCCGCATCAAAATCCTGGAGGAGATGGCGCAATCCCTCTACCGCGAGTGGTTCATCCACTTCCGCTTCCCCGGCCACGATTCCGCAGGCTTTGCTGACTCTGCACTTGGTCAAATCCCGAAAGGGTGGGAGGTGAGAACGATTGAAGAGCTTGTTAAGCGAATTCCTGTCGGAAAGAAATATGATCAAAAGACAGCCAACAAAACCGGAGCGGTCCCGATTTTTGATCAAGGGAAAGCGGGCGTCATTGGCTATCACGATGATCAACCGGGAGTTGATGCTTCAGAAACTGAACCCGTGATTGTTTTTGCAAACCACACCTGTTACCAGCGCTTGATTCACTACCCCTTTTCAGCAATCCAGAACGTGCTGCCGTTCCTTCCAAACCCTTTGCTACTGCGGAATATCTATTGGCTACATTACGCGACGAACGGGCGCTTGGTTTTGAACGATTACAAAGGCCATTGGCCAGAATTCGCCGCACTCCTTGTGATCGTGCCACCTGCTGAAGTTTGCCAACGCTTTGGAGCATTCGTTGCTCCGTTATCACTTGAGATCCTGAAACTGAAGCGTGCAGTCGAGATCCTCCGCCGCACCCGCGACCTACTCCTTCCCAAATTGCTTTCAGGACATTAAAACAAATTCAGAATATTGCAGATCATGAAAAACTTCGATTCAAGAACATACAGCGTAAATGACTTTCGTGAATGGGACAGCCGTGGCGAATTGCTATTGCAGCCAAAATTTCAACGGCGAAGTGTATGGAGCGACAAGGCGCGCTCTTACTTGATTGATTCAATCGTCAGAGGTAAGCCAATTCCCAAGATATTTATCCGTCAAGACATCAATCCAAGGACAAAAAAAACAGTTCGAGAAGTGGTTGATGGCCAGCAACGCCTGCGCACAATTCTGAGTTTTTTGAAGGATGGATTTAAGTTGAGTAAGACCCATTCCAGCGAGCTAGGTGGATTGTTTTACAGCGAGATGCCAGACGATACCCAAACAGCAATTCTGAAGTATGAATTGTCCGTGGATTTGCTTCTGGATGCTCCAGACAAAGAAGTCCTCGATATATTTGCCAGGTTGAATTCTTACGCTGTTAAACTCAATTCTCAGGAACTAAGAAACGCATCTTACTTTGGCGAGTTCAAGACTCTGGCATATGGTCTCGGTTTTGAATACGTCACATTTTGGACAGAGAATAAGATTTTCTCGGATTCGCAACTTTTGCGGATGAGCGAAGTTGAGTTGGTCTCGGATCTTATGGTTGTACTTATTGACGGGACTAAAGGACGTAAGTCGATTGATGCTTACTATAAAAAATACGACGACGAATTTAAGGAGAAAAAGAGGATAGGTCAGGAATTTCGAGGTGTCATGGATGCTATTGGCGAAATGAGCTCAGGCGCGATAGGATCGAGTCCATTTAAATCTCCAGTTCTATTCTATTCGCTTTTTTCTGCGATCCATCATCACTTGTATGGCCAAAAAGATTTAAGTGTTGTTCGTAAGCCGTTCAAAGTCGCTCAATATCCGAGAGTTTGGAATGCCCTGGAAGGTATTGATGCCATTATCAAAAATGAGGATCCAACTCCGAGCGAGCTGACCTTCATCGATTCGCTTAAACGCCATACCACTGATGAACCAGTGAGGCTGGCTCGTACAAAATTTCTGATTAAGCTGATTGCTCAAAAACTCTGAGCTTGCGACGTTATGGCAAAAAGAACTCCAGGGACTTTGCTGAAAGAATGTGTGAGTCATCTTGAAGGAGCTACCCAGCTAACCGAGCGTGCAAGTATTTGGCATGCTCACCTTGCTCACTTCAAACAAGCTCGCTTCAAGAAGGAGCATTACATCCAGATCGTTGAGCTGTCGTTCATGCGACTATTCCTGACATGGGAGGGCTTCATCGAAGAGGCATTTATCCTTTATTTGCTAGGCAAAGAATCTCCCAATGGCTATAAGCCTGGCAGGCACGCCGTGCCTTTAAATCGGCAACATGCAATTGAATTGCTGGCTTCAGATGCTCGCCATACCGATTGGACTGCCGCGGCGAAAATCGTGAATCGAGCCGAACGCTTTTTTGTGAACGGATTTCCATTCGCGAATGTAGTCCGCCCCAAATCGAATCTTTTGGATAATATGAAAACAATCAGAAATGCACTTTCACACGACTCTGAGGAGGCATTTGGGAAATTTGAGACGCTCGTTCGGAACGAACTAACATTTTTTCCGAAAGGGATGGTCCCCGGCGTATTTCTGGCAACAACAAAACCTCATCAAACACCACCGGTAACCTACCTCCAGTTTTATGCTGATACATTTCGTTCTATGGCGGAGTCGTTAGTCCCTTCGTAACCTCGTTCCATGTCCAACTCTTACACCGAAGACCACCTCGTCGAGCAACCGGCGCTTCAGCTCATGCAGGATGAGTTGGGCTGGGAGGTGGTGAATTGCTACGGCGAGTGGAGCGTCGGCGTGAGCAGTCAGGGACGGGATGGGAAGCGGGAGGTGGTGTTGGTTTCGCGGCTGCGGCCGGCGCTCCGTCGGCTGAATCCGGATCTGCCGGTGGAGGCGATTGAGGGAGCGGTGGTGGGAATTTTGAATGTTGGATTTTGGATTTTGAATGGAAGAGGAAGACGGCTGACGGCTCCTCGGCTGAATCCGTTCCATCCGGCGCTGGAGCGGACAGAGACGGCATCCCCTGCATCCTTGGCGCTCGCAATTCACCGCTTTCCCCCGTAACCTCAAATTCATCGCCATGGCCGCCTCGAACCTCCTCGCTACCAGCACCCCGAATCTCAAGAATCTGCTTGGGAACGGACGATCTTACCGTGTACCCGCGTTTCAGCGGGATTACTCGTGGAAGGACGAGCATTGGGAGGATCTGTGGCTGGATTTGCAGGATCTCACGGCCAAGCGGTCGTCGCAGCACTACATGGGATCGCTGGTACTGATGCAGAACGAGAATCCCGAGGAATACACGATCATCGACGGCCAGCAGCGGATCGCGACCTTGAGCATTCTCATCCTATGCGTGATCGCCCGGTTGCGGGAACTGGCGGACTCGGGAGTCGAGCCGGACGCAAACCGGGAGCGGGCGGCGCTGTTGCGTGGCAGCTTCATCGGAGCGAAGCAGCCCGGTTCCCTGGTGGAGGCGAGCAAGCTCACGCTCAACCGGAATGACGATGATTTCTATCAAGGCACGCTGGTGCAACTGGAGAAGCCCGCCAGCGAGCGTTCGCTGGGTGATTCGGAAAAGCAGCTCTGGGGCGCGTTCAAGTATTTCTCCAAGCGCATCGCCGAGGAGTTTTCAAAATTCAGTGGCCAGCAGTTGGCGGAGTGGATCGATGCACTGGTCTCGGTGCGGCTGCTTTTCATCCAGGTGGTGGTGGAAGATGACATGGGAGCTTACACGGTTTTCGAGACGCTCAATGCACGGGGGCTGGAACTTACGGCGAGTGATCTGATCAAGAACTACCTGATGTCGCTCGTGTCGAAAAAGGGCAAGGGGGATCTCGAACACGTGCTCAAGCGTTGGCAGCGGGTGACCGGACAGATCGGCGTGCGGCGGTTGCCGGAGTTTCTGAGGCACTATTTCAATTCGCTCTACCCGTTTGTCCGGCAGGAGAGGCTTTTCCGCAGGATCCGCGAGGAGGTTTCGTCGGCGGAGAGTGCGATGGAGTTGGTCCGTGACTTGGAACGGGCCTCGGTTTGCTATCGGGCGCTTGGCGACGCGGAAGACGAGTTTTGGCTCGATTACCCCGGGGCGGCGGAGCAAGTCCGCGCCTTGGTATTGTTCGGTGTAAGTCAGTACAAGCCGCTGGCGTTAGCAGCGTTTCGGAAGCTCAATGGCGACGAGGCTGTGAAAGTTCTCAAGGACTGCGTGACGCTTTCGTTCCGATTCAATGTGATCAGCCGGCTTGGAACGCACGAACTGGAGAAACGCTTCAACGAGGCCGCACTCGGATTGCAAAGCGGCACCGTGACCAAGGCGTCAGCCGTCCGTGGATTGCTGCAAGCGGTCTATGTGGATGACGACCAGTTTC
>JBEDKU010000525.1:0-2711 GCA_041172045.1 Verrucomicrobiota bacterium
GGGTCAGCGCATGGGTGCATTGGTAGCTCACGCCACCTTGCACGACCTCTAGCAACAAGCTCGTTGCCGGAGTGAAAACCGTGACATCCTGATCCAGGGCCGTGAGGTAATCCGTGCCGGCCAGCGCATCATAGCCTTTGATCTGCAGGTCATCGCAGCCAAGCATGAGGCTGTAGTAGCCTGTCTGGAAAACGAGATCCGGATTTGCCCGAGCAGCCAGGTTGGCTTCGCTTTGCGGCCGGCGCGATGCAAACCGCGTGGGGTAGCCGTTTTCAAAGTAGAGATAGGAGTAATTTAGCTTCTGCTCCGGTTGGTCGGCCCGGGAGTGCTGCGGAGTGAGAGCCAGAACCGGAAGAAGGGCGAAAAAGAAGAATGACCGGCACACGTGACTTGTTGGGTTTTGGCTTGAGGCTGCTTTCCTGGCGTGTGCTCGGTCCAACGATTGCCGAACCGAAATGACCGCGCCGCTAGGCCAAACATGACGCGGCCTATTGAGCGTGAACATCCTCATTTCAGAGGAGATTCGCATGATTGAAGAAACCGTCTGATACACGACGGAGAAAACCATGAAATATCTTACAAATTGAGGATATCCATGCTTAAAAACGCCACTTGGGCAGGGCCGAAACCACCGCTCCGATCGGCCCGAAACCCGACGGATCACCCATATGGCGGGACTCGCCCAGCCTCCTACAAAATGAGGATAGGCAGGCTTTTTCAAAGGTCTAGGCTTGAACACTCACGGGCACGGTAAGTTCCCCGTGTGAAACCGCGGACGGAGACCCTCTTGACCATGAAAGCAAACCACAAAATCACCACAACCTGCCTGCTGGCACTCGCCACCTTGGGTCTCTCAACCCCAGCCCGGTCCCAGGAAATGGACAAAATGTGGGGCGAATCGGTCGTCAAGCTCCGCGCCGCCGATGCAAAACGCGGCCAGCTTTTTGAACAGGGCAACTACGCGATGTTCATCCACTGGGGACTCTATTCCCAGCTGGCCAACAAGGTGAAAGGCAAGACCTACTACGGCATCGGCGAGTGGATCATGAACCCGCGGATGGCTGGAATCCCGGTCGAAGAATACAAGGAACTCGCCAAGACCTTCAACCCCGACAAATTCGACGCCAAGGCAATCGCCAAGCTGGCCAAGGATGCCGGCATGAAATACGTCGTCATCACCAGCAAACACCACGACGGCTTCGCGATGTATGACTCGAAGTCCAACGACTTCAACGTGGTCAAGGCCACTCCTTACAACTACGACCCGATGAAAGACCTCGCCAAGGCCTGCAAGGACGAGGGCATCGGTTTCGGATTCTATTATTCCCACAATCAGGACTGGACCTTCCCCGGCGGAAACGGCGGCCCCGCCAGCGATGCCGAAGGAAAACCCGCGGATTTCGACGACTACTTCGTCGAAAAGTGCCTGCCGCAAGTGAAGGAAATCACCAGCGAATACGGGCCGATTGAAATCGTCTGGTTCGACACGCCCGGCAACATGCCCAAGAAATACGTCGAGCAACTTGTGGCCGTGGTGCGCCAGAACCAGCCCAACGCCATGATCTGCGGCCGCGCCGGTCATGGACTCGGCGACTATCAGTCGCTCGGCGACATGGAGGTCCCGGTCGCCAACGAGCAAGGCCTCTGGGAAACCGTGGACACCACCAATGATTCCTGGGCCTACGCCTGGTATGATGAAAATTGGAAGGCCCCCAAACTCATCCTTGAGCGCCTGATCGCCACCGTCGCCCGCGGCGGCACCTACATGCTCAACATCGGACCACGCGGTGACGGCTCGGTTCCCGAACACGCTGCCGACACCCTGCGCAAATCGGGCGACTGGATCCACCGCTACCCGCAAGTCGTGTATGGCACCGACGCCTCGCCGTGGCAACACGCGCTCCCGTGGGGGGATGTCACCGTGAAGGACAACACACTCTTTCTCGCGGTATCCAAGTGGCCCGCCTCCGGCAAGCTCTATCTGCCAGGACTCAAGACCGGCGTCAAATCCGTCAAACTGCTCAATGCCGCGGAGTCGGAATCGCTCGGACACGGCAAAGAAAACGGCTGGACCTGCCTGACCGTCCCAACCACCGCACCTGAAAAACTGATCTCCGTCATCCAAGTGGACCTGCAAGGCAAGCCTGAGGTAGATCCCGGCTTCGCCCTCGACCCGGACATCACCACCGAGATCCTATCGGACTTCGCCTCAGTCAAGGGCGCTAGCAAGGAGACCAAAAAATGGATGGAGAAATTCGGCGAATGGAAACACGTCACCCAAATCTCCAAGTGGGGACCGGATAGCACCGCCACTTGGGAAGTCAATGTGCTGAAGCCCGGCAACTACCAGGTGGATCTCTCCTATGCGGGCGAAACCCGCCTGGTTTGGACCGTGGAAGTCGAGGGCGGCGGGACCATCCAAAACCAGCAGAACGCCTCACACAACTATCAATCGTTTCCGATGGGCTGGCTGAACTTCTCCAAGCCCGGCAAATACAAGATCAACGTCGGATGTATCGAGGGCAACACTGCCACCGCCAGCCTCAAGTCCATCGCCTTCACCGCCATCCCAGGGGCCCCTTCGCCGGTCAAAGAAGTCACTTCGAATTGATCCGCCCATCGACATGATGACCCGTATCACCCTCCTCCTTGCCATCAGCCTTCAGATCATTTGCTCGAATTCCCTGCATGCCGCGGATTCTCCACCGGCC
>JBEDKU010000526.1:0-4092 GCA_041172045.1 Verrucomicrobiota bacterium
TCTATCTCGTCACCGGGCTGATGGTCGCCATGGTCGCCGGCTGGGTGATGGGACGTCTGAAAATGGGAAAACACGTCGAGGAATGGGTCTTCCAAATCCCCGGCGGGGTGGAAGCGACGACGGATGAAATGGACTGGCCGGGCCGCATCCGCGCCGGGTGGGATGCGGTCAAGGACATCGTCGGCCGGGTGTGGATCTACGTCCTGCTAGGCATCGCCGTCGGCGCGGGCATCCATGGCTACGTCCCCGAGAATTTCATGGCCTCGCTGATGGGCCGGGACGCGTGGTGGGCGGTGCCGCTGGCGGTGCTGCTCGGCGTGCCGATGTATTCGAACGCCGCCGGCATCATCCCGGTGGTGCAGGCGCTGCTCGGCAAGGGCGCGGCACTCGGCACGGTGCTGGCCTTCATGATGTCCGTCATCGCCCTTTCCCTGCCCGAGGCGATCATCTTGAGGAAAGTCCTCAAGCCGCGCCTCATCGCCACCTTTTTCGGAGTGGTGGCCTCCGGTATCCTGCTCGTCGGTTACTTGTTCAACGCCATCCTTTCATGAACCGCAGCCATCTCAATCTTCTCTTTGACATGTTGGCGGCAGTCGCCCTGGTGGCCATGATCGCCACCGGCTACATCCTGCGCTTTCCGCTGCCACCGACCACCAACCGCACCCACGAGCTGTGGGGGGTGTCGCGACACGAGTGGGGAGCCGTCCATTCCTGGGTGAGCCTGGCATTCCTCGCCGTTTTGTTCGTTCACGTGATGCTGCACTGGGAATGGATCTTCGCGACGGTCCGCCGCCGCTTCACCAGCAGCAAGGCGGAACCTAACCAAAAGCTCCGGGCTGGAATCGTCGCGCTGGCGCTACTCACGATAATCGGTGGACTATTTGCCTGGGCCACGCAAACCGGAACGCGGAAATTGGAAACACCATTGCATCCCTTGCGCGAAACCGCCATCACAACGGTGGATTTTCAGCGTGACGTCATGTCGGTTTTTGAAGCGTCCTGTGTCGGCTGTCACGGACCAAAGAAACAACGTGCCGGGTTCCGGGTGGACCGCCGCGAGGATTTCTTTGCTCCAGGAGACCCCAAACCGTTGATTGTTCCGGGGCGTTGGGAACAGAGCCGGCTCCGCGCCATCGTCACCGGTCAGGTGACCGACATGAAATTCGCAGGGGAACATCTTTTGCCAGCCCGCGAAATCGCCGTGCTGAAAGCCTGGATCAACTCGGGTGCCAAGTGGCAGGATGAGGCTCCCTCCAACCCTTCTCCCGTCAAACCATGAAACTCCCTTCCCTCCGCAGCCTTCTCATCTGGTTCATCGTCGCGGCATTGGCCGGGCTCGCCGTTTACAAACTTAAATTCGCGCCGGTGCCGGGGATCGGCCACACCGTGGTTCGCGGCGAAATCATCGCCGAAGTCATGGGCACCGGAACGTTGGAAGCTCGGGTGAAAACCACCATCAGCCCCCGCATCCAGGAACGGCTGCTAGAAGTGCTGGCCGATCAGGGGGACACGGTAAAAGCCGGCCAACTCCTCGCCCGGCTCGATGACGCGGAATCGAAACAACAAGTCGCCATCGCCGAGGCCGCCCTGGCGGCTGCCAGGCAGACTGCGGCACGGGTGCAAGCCGATCTTGCCCGCTCCGAGGCCGTGCTGGCGCAGGCGCGGCTCGATCACGATCGCATGACCGGGCTGGTCTCCTCCAAAGCGGTTTCCCAATCGGATGCGGACAAATCCGCCGAAGCCCTGCTCGTGGCCGAAGCGGATTTGAAGCGCTCCAACGCGGCCATCGCCGAATCCGCGGGCCAGATCGTGGTCGCGGAGAAAACCCTGCTTTACCGCCAGAAACAGCTCGCCTTCACCGAGATCCACGCGCCTTACGACGGGCTCATCATCCGCCGCGACCGCGACGCCGGTGAGATGTTAGTTCCGGGCGCGTCATTGATGCAGATCATCTCGCTCGACGAACTCTGGGTCAGCGCCTGGGTGGATGAAACGGCGATGCCCGCCCTGCGCCCGGATCAACCCGCCCGCATCACATTTCGCTCGGAACCAGGTCGCAGTTATGCCGGAAAAGTATCCCGCCTCGGCCGCGAAACCGACCGCGAGACCCGCGAGTTTCTGGTGGATGTGCGGGTCACCACCCTGCCGGAAAATTGGACTATCGGCCAACGCGCCGAGGTCTCTATCGAAACCGGGCGCCAAGCGGACGAAGTTTTGCTGCCATCCGCCTTTGTCGCTTGGAAGAACGGGCGCGCGGGAGTTTTTATCCACTCGGGCGGCAAGGCGAGATGGCGTGAAATCACCCCAGGCCTGCGCGGCGCCGACCGGATGTCCGTGACGAAAGGACTGGCCTCGGGTGACCAGGTGCTGCGTCACTACGAAGGCGGCAAGACCGTTCTAGCAGACGGTCAACGCGTCAAACTGCCATGAATCTCGCCATCCGCGACATCCGCCACAATGCAGGACGCTTCGCCTTCACCAGTGTGGGCATCGGGCTACTGCTCATGATCGTCATGGGCATGGGCGGCATCTATCGAGGCCTCATCCACGAGGCCATCTTGCTGGTGGACCGGGTGGGCGCGGACTTGTGGATCGTGCAGGGCAACACCCGCGGTCCCTTCGCGGAAATCTCACGTATCCCAGCCAGTTTGGAGGACCGCATGCGCGCGGTGCCGGGCGTGGCTCAGGCGCGGCGTTTCGTTTCCCACACCATCCAGCGGGAGCATGAGGGCCAGCCGCTGCGGATGGTGGTGCAGGGACTTTCCTGGCCGGAGGATCGCGGCGACTGGGTGACGCTCGCCGCGGGGCGTCCGCTGCGGCAGGCGCATTATGAAATGATCGCCGACCAGTCGTTGAATCTGCCGTTAGGTAGCCGCATCCGGCTGGGAAAGGATTTCTATCAAGTAGTGGGTCTCACCCGCGGCATGGTGGGCACCGGCGGCGACGGGCTCACCTTTTTCACCGTCAGCGATGCGATGGCGATCCAGTTCGATCAACCGGGAGAAGCAACGCGTCTGGACCGCGCCGCGCGCCGCGCCCGGGTCGAGGCGGTGGAACTGGGACGGCTTCAGCCGCTTCTGTTGGATCGTGCGGCCGGGCTGGCCAAAGGGATTCCCGCACTCGCGCCACCGCAAGTCAGCGCCGTGCTCGTCACGCTGCGACCTGGGGCCGATGTGGCCATCGTCCGCCGCACGCTGGCGACATGGCCGGACGTCACCGTCTATTCCACCCGGGAGATGAAGGACCTGCTGCTCGCCGGCATGGTGGACAAGGCGAAACGTCAACTCGGCCTCTTTCGCGTCCTGCTCATCATCATTTCCACCATCATCATCGCCCTCATCATATACACGCTGACGCTGGATAAAATCCGCGACATCGCCCTGCTCAAGCTCATCGGCGCGCGCAACCGCGTCATCGGCGGACTCATCCTTCAGCAGGCGCTGCTGATGGGAGCGTTCGGATACGGACTGGCGTGGTGGATCGGCCGTTATGCGTTCCCTAGGTTCCCGCGCCTGGTGCTGATCGATCCGGCGGACCTGGTCAGTCTCGCCATCATCGTCGTCGTCATCTCCACCCTCGCCAGCCTGCTAGGGATCTGGAAAGCCATGAATGTGGAACCTAACACCGTCCTCTCCGTATGAACCCTCCACCCGCCGTCGAGGTCAGCCACCTGCGCAAGGTTTATGGCAGCGGCCACACCGAAATCGTCGCCATGCGCGACGCCACGCTGAGCATCGCGCCGGGTGAAATCGTCGGCATGTTCGGGCCGAGCGGTTCCGGCAAATCCACCCTGCTCACCGCGATGGCGCTGATCAATCCGCCGACGTCCGGCCAGATCCGGATCGGCGGCATCGCCGTGATGGACGGGCCGCGCGCGCTCGTGGACCTGCGGGCCTTCCGCCGCCAGCACCTGGGGTTCGTGTTTCAAAAAGCCAACCTGATTCCATTTCTCACGGCGCTGGAGAACGTGCAGATCGCGCTTGAAGTGAACGACATCACGCCGCGCGCCGCGCGCAAGCGGGCGCTGGATCTGCTCGACTACCTCGGCGTCGGCCCGCGTGCCGCTAATCTCCCCGTCGCCCTTTCCGGCGG
>JBEDKU010000527.1:0-3816 GCA_041172045.1 Verrucomicrobiota bacterium
ATGCGGGTGGCCTTGCCCCAGCGGTCGAGACCCATGACCTCGAAGCAAAGCGGCATGCCTTCGCGAATGCGGTGTTGGGCGAGGAGCTTGAGGCCGCTGAGGCGGATGCCGTCTGCGAACATGATGCCGCTGGGCGCGGGCTTGACGATCGCCTGATGGATGGCGGGCAGCAGCGGCTTGATCTCGTCGTAGCCGAGCTGTTGATAGATCCCGCCGATTTCGCCGCGCGCGCGGCCGTCCTGATTTTGCAAACCGGCGGTCACCGCCTTGCCGAGCAGCACGCGGTCCACGCCGGTGAGGGAGTTTTTCAGCAGCTTTCCGAAAACGCTGAAGCAGAGGTAACGTTGTTCCATGCCGCGCGGATCGCTCGCGGTGGGAGCTTTGGCGAGTTGTTCGAGGAGCTTGGGCACGGCGGGCATCGCGGGCTTGCCGATGCTTGCCAGCGCTTCGGCGGCTTTGACGCGCAGCCAGAGATCGTCGTGGTCCAGCAGTTTCATCAAGTCCGGCAGGGCGGGGGCGGCGTCGCCTTTCAGCATGATGAGCGCCTCGCAGGCGCCGTAGCGGGCATTGAGGGTCGGGGCGTCGAGCATCTTGACGAGGGCGGCGACCGGCTTGTCGCCCTTGCGGCGGGCGATGGCCATCGCGGCGCGCTCGCGGACGGCGGGCGACCAGCTCGCGAGGCAGTCGAAGAGTTGATCGGGGCCGAGTTGGTCGTAGGCGTCGTTACGGTTATTGTTGCTCCAACCGCGGCCGTCGAGGATGAGGGCTTGGGCGGTGGCGGCATCGACTTGTGGCGCGATGTTAGGCTGCTTGCCGGTGAGTAGGATTTTTTTCAGCGGCATGGCGTAGGCTAACAAGTAAGCGCCGGTGGAGTCCCAGCCGCCGAATTTGTCGTCCGCCATTTCCGGCGGCCCCTGGTGGGTGAAGCCGCCGTCCCAACGGCGTGCGAGGTCGAAATACCATGCGCCGAATTCACGCATCCACGCGCCGGTGGCGTGGGGTCCGGACTGGGCTACGCCTGGGACCGACCACAAGAGGTTGGTGAAATTTCCGGTGTGGCCGGTATCGCGCTCCGAGCCGTGGGAGGCGGTGCTCATCCGCGAGAAGAATTCCGCACCCTCCGCCTCACCGAGCAGGTTGAACATCACCGCCGCCATGCCGCACTTGCCGTTGTCCTCGTGGGTCTGCGTCCACGGGTGGTGGTCGCCGTAGGGCACCGCGCCCTTGCCGATGTAAAAGCGCAACATCCGGGCGCTGCGCTCGATGGCGAGGTCCACGGCGGGATCCTTGATTCTGGCGCTGCGGGCCATCAGCAGCGAGATGGTGAGCGGCACGCCGGGGGCGTTCATCATGCCGTAGCCGACCAGTCTTCCGTCCGGGCCGGCGAACTTGTGGCCCCACGAGCCGACGATGCTCTGGCCCTTGGCTGAGGAAAGCGCGAGACGCTCCAGGCCCGGCTGGAACGAAGCGTCGCCGGTCGCCAGCTGGTACTCGGATAGAAGCATGATGACATAGCCATAATACCAGGTCTGCATCGCGTCGGCGGAATAGGTGGAAGCCCATTCGGTTTCCCGTTTCACCAGCGGCAGGTAGTCCGGATTGCCGCTGGCGAGCAGCGCGAGCGCGTTGAGCGAGCGGGTGATCGGGTTTTGTTTTTTCGGATAGGCGGCGTCCTTCATGCGCTCTGCTAGCGCCTTGCAGCCTTGTTCGAAAACGCGCTTTGACTTCGGGCAGTCATACGGCGCGGTGGCGCTGTAGGTGCCGAGCACGGGGAGTTTCACGACCACTTCGGAGGCACCGCCATCCCGCCAGCGGGTGAGCGTTAGGTTTCCTCCGCCCGCCTCGGATTCGGCAAGCGTCAGCGCCTTGCCGAGTTCGACGCGCGGGTCGTGCGAGAACGGCTTGCCGGACACGCCGAGGATCACGTCGCCCACCATGAGGACCTCATCGGCCGGCGAGCCCTTGTCCACCCGGGTGATGGCGATCTGGCGGGCATCGGTGGTTTCGAGCTTGTTGCTATACATCCAGCCGCGGACCCCGGTGGCACCGAGCGTCCAATCGTGGCTGGCCCCGGCGGGAATGGCGTCGCCCCGGGTAAGGTCGGGCAGGGCCATAGGTTTCTGCGGCGCGGCGGCACAGGGGAGGGCAAGTGCTCCGATGAGGATTAGGAAATGATGTCGGATGGTCATGATGGGTTTCTGTGAGCGTGAACCGCGGCTGAACTCGTGTTCACACCAATAGGAATGAATCGGAATTCCTCTCTATCTACGGTGAAGACTTGTTGAACTGTCGGTGTGGTGCGGAGCGGTCGTGTCACGGGATTACGGCCCGACGAGGAAACGGTAGCGGCCGCTGGTGACTTTCATCGCGTTGCCTGAGGACTTGAGAACGCTGACGCCTTCGGCTTCGGCGAGGGGCTTGCCGGATTCGGTGATGTGGCCCGCGGGAAGCTGGACAAGGGCGGTGGTGTCGGGCGGGATGATGATGTCGAACTCCGTGCCGTTTTCGGTGGTTCGCCAGTTGGATTCGATGAGGCCGCGGATGGAGCGGTGGGAGGATTTCACCCAGGTGAGGCCGTGTCCGGTTTGGGGGCGGATGAGCACGCGGTCGAAGCCGATGGCGTCGTCCGCCGCCTGGATGCCGCCGAGGTGGCGGAAGAACCAGGCGGAAATGGAGCCGAACATCGGGTGGTTGTGGGAGAACGTGTTGTCGCTCTGTTTCCAAGTTTCCCACAGGGTGGTGGCGCCGTTTTCGAGCATCCAGCCCCACGATGGGAAGGTTTTGCGGTCGGCCAGGGCGTAGGCCAGATCGTGGCGGCCGCGCTGGGAAAGCTGTTCCATCAGAAACCGGGTGCCGTAGATGCCGGTGGTGAGAGTGGGGCCGTCCTCGGGCGCGGTGAGTGTGGCGACGAGGTTGTCGAACACGGCTCCGCGGGCGGACTCCGGAGCCGCACCGAATCCAAGGGCCATCACTTGTTCCGACTGCGAACCACCGCCGACCCTGCCGGTTTGCGCGTTAAGGAATGCCTTCGCCCACGCTGCGGCGGATTCCTCCGCCATGTTCTCGAAGCGGGTGGCGTCGTCTTGTTTTCCGATGATACGAGAGAGCCGCGTCATGCGGCGGGCGGTGTCGATGAACATCGGCGTGGTGACCACCGGACCGGCGATTTTTTTCAGCGCCTCGTGATCGCCGAGGCCCTTGACGACAAGGCCGTTCACTCGCTTGGACGCTTCCAGGTCGAACCAGCGGATGGCGGCGGGGAGCTGCTCCCGGATCAGTGAGCGGTCGCCGTAATGTTGATAGAGCTGCTCGATCAGAAGCGGATGGGCCATCGCCCAGCCGACGCCGCAGTAATGCACGCCGACGAAGGGCGCGGTGTCGGTGAAATTGCCGTCCGGGCGGGCCGCGTCGGCGAAGTCGCGCACGGTCTTTGCGTAGAACCCGCCCATGTCGTAATTCATCAGATAGGCCTCGCTGGTGACGGCGATGTCGCCGCCGTAGCCGAAGCGCTCGCGGTGCGGGCAGTCGGACTGCACGCTGACGACGTTGTTGGTGAAGGTATTGCGGGTGATCTTCTGAATGCGGTTGAAGAGCTCGTTGGAACAGGAGAACGATCCGGTGTCAGGGAGCTCGGAATGCAACCGGATGCCGCGAACGCGCGCCAGCTCCGGCGCTTCCGACAAACCGGTGACCTCCATGTAGCGAAACGCGTGGAAGGTGAAATCCGGACGATAGGTTTCCTCGCCGCCGCCGCGGGCGATGTAGATGTCCTGTTGCCAGGCGGTGTGGGGCGCGCCGGGTCCGCCGATTAGAGAC
>JBEDKU010000528.1:0-4631 GCA_041172045.1 Verrucomicrobiota bacterium
CCCGTATGTCTGCCAAAATCCGTTTCACTTCCGCCACCGCCACCGGCCTGGTTCTTGCCAAAGTCGGCCATCCCCAACGCGACGAACCGCTCCAGACCTCGAAGGAAGTCTTCAAGATCGACGAGAAGGACCAGGAGCCGCTGGCCGCGATTTTTCTCAAGCCGTTCAAGAACCTGACCGCCCACCGCTTCAGCCATCATTCGTCGCTCGACCAGCATGAGATGAACGCCTACGCGGCCGCGATTTTCGCTTCGGACGACGGACTGCTGGAAAAAGGCTGCGACATCGCCAAGCGCCTCTACGCCAAGTCGAACCACCCGAACATCAAGTCCGGCGACCTCTGCATTTCGCTGGTCAAGGACATCGACATCGACGGCGAGCTCACGCAGGCCATCTGCATTCTCAAGTCCGAGACGGTCGTGCCGTTCCTCAGCATTTCCACCCGCGACGGCGATCTGGAACTGCACACCGAGCAGGGGATCAACCCGGAGAAAATCGACAAGGGCTGCCTGATTCTCAACCACCTCGCCACCAAGGGCTACTACGTGCTCACCTTCGACCGCACCGGCTCGGATTCGCGTTTCTGGGTGCGGGATTTCCTCGGCGTGGTGCCGATCACCGACAGCCCGTTCCTGACGAACAAGTATGCCAGCATGGCTGTCGCGTTCATGGAGAAGGAGAAAAAGGAAAAGCCGACCGCCGACGATGACACGCCGCCGTGGGACACCTCGAACGCCGCCCGCGACGCGATCACTTATTTCGAGGAAAAGGAAAATTTCAGCCTTCAGGAATTCGAAGAGGAAGTGCTGAAAACCCCCGAGGCGAAGGCGAAATTCGCCGAGCACCGCAGCAAGATCGAGGAGGAGCAGGGCCACAAGCTGGAGGACTCGTTCGAGATTTCCAAGAAGGACGTGAGCAAGGCGAAGAAGAAGATCCGCACCTCGATGAAGCTGGATACCGGCGTGGACATCCGCCTCAAGCCCGCACTGGCCGCCAAGCCGGAGCAGGTGCTGGAGCACGGCTTCGACGAGGAGCGGAAGATGAAGTTCATCAAGATCTACTTCAACGAAGACCTCGCGGAGTGATCAGCGGGTGCCTTCGTAGATCGTCACCACGCCGAGAGTGATCGGCGTGGCGTCGGTTTTTCCGAAGCCGCAGGACTCCAGCAGATCGGTCATGCCTTTGCCGGAGGGGAACTGTTCGATCGAGCCGCCGAGGTATTCGTAGGCGTCTTTCTCCCCGGTCAGCCAGCCGGCCATGTGCGGCAGGACGTTGTGGAGGTACCAGCGGTAGGGACCGCGCATGATTCCGGTAGGCAGCGAGAAATCGAGGATGACCAGGCGGCCGCCGGGCTTGAGCACGCGATACATTTCGCGCAAGCCGCCGGGGTAGTCCGCCATGTTGCGCAGGCCGAAGGCGACGGTGACGACGTCGAACTCCTGATCGCGGAACGGCAGCTTGAGCGCGTCGGCCACGATGGTTTTTGCGATGCCGCGGCTGGCGGCGTGGGCGAGCATTTCCGCGCAGAAATCCGAGGCGATCACGTCGCAGGTCGGGATTTGATCCTGGATTTCCAAGGCGAGGTCGCCGGTGCCGCTGGCGACGTCGAGCAGGCGGGCGGGTTTCCATTTCCGGATGCGGGCGGTGACGATTTTCCGCCACAGGATGTCCATGCCGCCGCTCAGGACGTGGTTGGTGAGCACGTAGCGGTCGGCGATTCTCGCGAAGGCATCATGGACGTAAACGGCGTCGGGCATGCGGGAGGGGTAACCCGGATGGAGTTTCGGACAAGCGCGAAGTGTGGAAACCCGAAGCTCTTCGGCACCTCATGCGCATCTCGCTTCGCGGGCGGGATGAATCCCGCCGTCCGTGGATCACGCACCGATGGGATGCCAGGTCGTCTTGGCTTCGAGGTGGTCGCGGATTTCGTAAAGGCCCTGGGCTTTTTCGGAAAACCAGTCGGTGGCGGCTTCCGAGGGGATGAGCTTGAGGCGCTTGACGCTGTCGGCCGCGCCGGTTTGGAGGATTTTGCGCTCGTCGAGATTCGCCACGGCGGCGAGTCCTCGCAGGTGGGCGTGGGTGGCGAAGGTGGGGATCAGCTCGCCGCGCTGGCCGGTGAGGAGATTGACGACGCCGCCGGGAAGGTCGCTGGTGGCAAGCATTTCACCGAGCAGGATGGACGGATAGGGCTGCGTGGTGGAGGCGAGTGCTACGACCGTGTTGCCGCTGGTGATGGCGGGCAGGACGAGCGAGAGTAGTCCTAACAATGGTGCCTCGTCCGGCGCGACGATGCCGATGATGCCCATCGGTTCGGTGACGGTGAAATTGAAGTGCGGCGAGGAAACCGGGTTCACGCTGCCGAGCAGGGCCTGGTATTTGTCCGTCCATCCGGCGTAGTGGACGATGCGCTCGATGGCGGCGCGGACCTCGCGGTCGGCGTCTTTTTGAGAAATACCGCCGAGGGAAACGGCCTCCGACATTTCCGCGGCGCGGGCTTCCAGCATCTCGGCGAGGCGATAGAGAATCTGCCCGCGGTTGTAGGCGTTGCGGGCGGCCCAGCCGGGACCGGCCTTGGCGGCGGCTTCCACGGCGTTGCGCAGGTCCTTGCGGGTGCAGAGCGGGATGTTCGCGAAGAAGGTGCCGGTGCCGTCATTCAGCGGGGCGACCCGGCCGCTTTCGGAGCGGATGAAGGCTCCGCCGACGTAACACTTGGGGGTTTTGGTGATTTTGAGTGACATCGGAATGGAGGACGGCCCTATGGATGGTATTTCGGCTGCTGCTAGACAAGAAGGGATTTAGGCGGGCGGCAGCGTGATTTGCAGCACGGTGGTTTCCTCCAGCGCTTTCAATGGCGAGCCGCCGCGGGGCAGGAGGATGAAGCTGCCTTTGCCAAATCGCCGTCCGCCGGGGCTTTCGAGCCGGCCTTCGACCACGGAGAGGATGGAAAACTGGTCGTCGCGCGGGTTGGCAATCGAGTCGCCGGCGGCGAGGGACTTCCGGTCGGTTTTGAAATATTCGCAGGCGGCGAGCGTGTCGCCCACCGGAGTGTCCATGGTCGGCTCGAAGTCGTTGAAATCGATGCTGGCGAGCGACTCGGCGACGTGGAGTTCACGCGGTTGGCCGTCGAGTCCAAGGCGGTTCCAGTCGAACACGCGGTAGGTGGTGTCCGAGTTCTGTTGGATTTCATGAATCAGGAATCCCGCGCCGATGGCGTGCAGGCGGCCGGAGGCGATGAAGATCGAGTCGCCGGTCTGCGGCGTGATGGCATGCACGCAATCCGCGACCGTGCCGTCGGCGATGGATTTCTCGAAGTCCTCGCGGGTGACGCCGTTTTTCAGGCCGACGTGGAGCTTCGCGCCCGGATCACAATCCGCGATGACCCACATCTCGGTCTTCGGCTCACCACCGAGCCCGGCGGCGAGATGCACCGGCGGGTGGACCTGGATGGAGAGGTCGTCGCGGGCGTCGAGCACCTTGATGAGGATGGGAAAACGCGGGTGGGCGGGGAGTCCGGAGCCGAAGATTTCCTCGCGGCGTTTCGTCCAGAGATCGTGCAGGGTGGTTCCGGCGAGCGGTCCTTCGCTGACGACGGACTGCTCTTTCTCACGGTCCACGATTTCCCAGGACTCGCCGAAGGGTTTTTCCGGATCCGGCAGGGAGCGGCCATAGACACGCTCGAGTTCGCGGCCGCCCCAGACGCGTTCCATGTAGAGTGGGCTGAAAGTGATTGGCTCCATGACGCGGGGAATAATGGGGTGGGGGACTTTTGACAATGGCGGAAAAAGCCAGCGGTTGACCCGGACGCTTGTTCGGGTGAGTTTAGCAGCGCTTTGGCAGACACGGAAACACCTATCGAATCCCCCGAACCACCTCCCCAGCGACGCAGGAAATGGCGACGTTGGCTGGTTCTCGGGCTGTTGGTGCTGGGAATCGTCTGGCTGAACGGCCCGGGTTTGCGGTTCATCGCACCGCGGGTGGCCACGCGTTTCCTCGAAAAAGCCGGGCTGCGCGGAAATTTCACGGTCGGTGGAAGCCTCACCGGCGGCCTGTCCATCTCCGACCTCAAGATCGAGGGCGACAAGGAACTCGCCAGCCTGACGATCGGAACTGTGACCCCCAGATACCAATGGCGCGGGCTGATTAAGGGGAAACTGGAGGGGCTGACTGTGGACGGCGTGCATGCGGATTTGCGGCTTGGGTTGAAGAAAGACGCTGGCGAAAAACCACCGCTGGATTTGAAAAAACTCGTCGGAACCCTGGGCTCCCTGCGTGGCAAAGTCGTGCCCCTCGATCTCGATCTGAAAAACATCACTCTAGCCGCCACCCGCGACGGGAAGCCGTTTCTTGCACTCGCGCCTAGCAGGATTTCCCATCAGTCCGGCAGCGGGAATTTGAAACTTGCACTGGGCACCTTCACCGATGTGAACGGCCGCGAGTGGCCCGCCCAGGAATCCACCATCGTCTGGGATCCGGACAAGCTCGCGATCGCGCGGATCGATCCCTATCCGGGCGTCAGCCTGCGCGACTTGATCGTGCAACTCCCGGCGGCTGGCGAGCCGTCCGTGGAGGCCGAGCTGCATCTGGACGACGCGGTTTTCGTCGTCACCAGTTCCCCGGGTTTCAACTCGGCG
>JBEDKU010000529.1:0-6724 GCA_041172045.1 Verrucomicrobiota bacterium
TCTTCAGAAGGCATGTCTGCCAGGTGTTGTCATTCAAAGCAACCGTGCCCGCAGCAATTCAGTGACCTGCTTCGGGTTCGGCTTGGTGGCGGCGGCTTTCATCACTTGGCCGGTTAGAAAGTTGAGCAGTTTCTCGTTGCCGGCCTTGACGGCGGCGGCTTCGGCCGGGTTGTTGGCGATGACCGAGTCGCAAAGGCCTTCGAGTTCGCCGGCTTCGGCGGGTTTGAAACCGAGCGAATCCGCGATGGCGGCGGGATCCTTTTCCGGGCTGTCGAAGAGCGCGGTGAAGACTTCCTTGGCCTGATTCGCGGCGAGGGTGCCGTTTTCGACCAGCAGAAGCAGGGCGCGGAGTTTTTCGGGGGCGACCGGGCAATCATCGATGCCGAGGGCGCGTTCGTTGAGTGTGCCTAGCAAGTTGTTGATGATGAAATTGGCGACCTTCTTGCCGGGGATGGCGGCGTCGGTGACGGCCTCGAAATAGGCGGCGAGGTGCTTGTCCGAGGAGAGCACGGCGGCGTCGTAGGCGGTGACACCAAGGTCGTTTTCAAAACGAGCGGAGAGCTCGTGCGGCAGCTCGGGGACGAGCGGGCGGACTTTGGCTAACAATGGCGCGGTTTCGATGGGCAGCAGGTCCGGGCAGGAGAAGTAGCGGTAGTCGTGCGCGTCCTCCTTGGTGCGCATCATCTGGGTCTCGCCGCGGTCGTCGTCCCAGCGACGGGTGGACTGGATCTGCGGGATGCCGCGGTCCATGTCTTCGGTCTGACGCTGGATTTCGAAATGGATGGCGCGGCGGATGGCGGAGATGGAGTTGAGGTTTTTCAGCTCCACTTTCTGGCCGAGCGGTTCTTCCGGTTTCTTGCGCAGCGAGATGTTCACGTCGCAGCGGAGCTGGCCTTTTTCCATGTCGGCATCGGAGACGCCGCCTTGTTGGAGAATCATCTGGAGCGAGCGGACGTAAGCGAAGGCCTCCTCGCCGGATTCGAGGTCGGCCTCGGTGACGATTTCCATCAGCGGCGTGCCGGCGCGGTTGAAGTCGATGAGCGAGGAGTTCCCGAGGTGGGTCGATTTGGCGACGTCTTCCTCGAGGTGGATGCGGTTGAGGCGGACTTTTTTGCCGGGATTGGCGATGCTCTTGCGGGCGTCGGTCGGGTAACAATGTTCGTAAAGCGGGACGCCGCCGCCGATGCAGAGGGGGAGGTCCATCTGGGTGGTCTGATAGTTCTTCGGCATGTCCGGATAGAAATAGTTCTTCCGGTCCCACTTGGAAATCTCGGGCGAACCGCAGTCCAGCATGAGGCCGGTGAGCAGGGTCTTTTCGATGGCCTCGCGATTGAGCACGGGCAGCGCACCGGGCAAGCCGAGACAGACGGGGCAGGTGTTCGTGTTCGGCGTGTCGCCGAAGGAGGTGCGGCAGGCGCAGAACATCTTGGTGTGCGTTTTGACCTGGCAGTGGACTTCGAGGCCGATGGTGACGAGGTAGGACATTTTTGGGTAGATGCTGGAATTTTGAAATGCTGAAAAGCTGAAAGATCAGAGGAGTTTCCGGAACTCCTCTGGTGAAAGTCCCGCGTCTTTGGCGATGGCTCCCATGGTGAGTGCGTTGATGGGGTTGTGCCGGGGGATTGTCAGTCGGATGTTTCCGTTGCTCATGACGATGTGACCGGATTCACGGGCAATTCTAAAGCCGAGTTTCTGGAAAACCCGGACGGCATCTTTCTGGCTCACTCCCGGGAGCTTCGGCATCAGACAGCGATTTCGATGGTTTCGGCACTTTTAACGCCGGATTCCTCGGCTTCGACCGCCAGCCAATCCGCAATTGCCTCACGAATGGAATCAAGTGCCTCGGCCCGGTTGGATCCTTGGGAATGGCATCCTTGCAGATCGAGGCACGATGCCGACCAACCCTCGTCTGTTTCAATGAGTCTGATGCGATAATTCATGGGGAAAGTGTAATGAATGCCTGTTTTCCAGCAAGAGCAACGTCTCAAAGGCTAAGATCGCGGAGGAGTTGTTGGATTTTCGGGTCGTTGAGGGCCTTGGTGAGCAGCGGGTGACGCAAGAGTGTGTCGAATTTCCCTTCGCGGGCAAGTTTTTGGAGCGCGGGGTCATCGACGATGATGGCGCGCGGGATGGGTTTTCCGGTTTGCGGGTTGATCACGGGCTGCCGCGGGGATTCGGATTGCGCGGCGATGAGCTTGGCGAGGGTCAGGCGGGACGAGTCGGTGAGTGGATCGAGCATGGTCAGCCATTTTTCGGGGACCGCCGTGTCGACTGCGGATTTGAGGCGTTGGCTGAACGTATCCGGTGCCGGCTTCGCAAGGCCAGCGGACTTCTCCGAAGACGCACGGACATCGGCCACGGCGGCGGTGTGATGGGCGATGGTCGCAACGATGACGCATATCAATGAGGTGGGGACCAAGGCGAAAACCAGTCGGGACACGGTGCCCGCGAGCGTGCGGGGTATCGAATTTCCTGCAGGCTTTTTAAAAGGACGAACCACGGCATTGGCTATCAAGCGGATGAGGAGGAATGAACCCAGGAAGGCGCCGACGGGCAGGCCGTTGGTGATCCATGCGAGGGATTTGCCGGTCCAATCCACCGAGAGTGACGGAGCAATTTGCCAGATGCGAAAGCCGATCCACACGCTCAGTCCGAGCACGGCGGTGCCGATAATCATCCGCGAAATTCCCCGCAGCAGGACAAATCCGGCGCACAGCACGAAGATGATGAGCGCGGCGGTGCCGAGGCTGAGTTGGGGAAGGGAGTCGAGTGACAAGATGAGGAAGTTGAAAGTAGATCCGGACTCTCAACCCAATGCTTTCTGCCGCAGCAGATGGTCGGTCAGGACCAGCGTGGCCATCGCCTCGACGATTGGCACAGCGCGGGGGAGGACGCAGGCGTCGTGGCGGCCTTTGCCTTGGAGTTCGGTGTTCTCGCCGTCGGCGGTGACGGTTTCCTGGCTGCTCATGATGGTGGCGGTGGGCTTGAAGGCGACGCGGAAGATGATGGTCTCGCCATTGGAAATACCGCCTTGCACGCCGCCGGAGCGGTTGCTGGTGGTGCGGACTTGGCCGTCAATCATGCGAAACGGATCATTGTGCTCGCGGCCGGTAAGCAGGGTGCCGGCGAAACCGGAGCCGATTTCGAAGCCCTTGGTCGCGGGGATGGAAAGCATGGCTTTGGCGAGGTCGGCTTCGAGCTTGTCGAAAATCGGCTCACCGAGGCCGGGCGGGCAATTGCGGATCACACACTCGATCACGCCGCCGACGGAGTTTCCGTCCGCACGGATGGCTTTGATGCGGGCGATCATCGGCTCGACCATCGCGGGATCGCCGGTGCGGACGATGTTGGACTCGATGTCGGCGACGGTGACGGTTGCCGGATCGACGTCGGCGTTGAGTTCCTGGATGGATTTCACCCAGGCGAGGATTTCGATGCCGGGGTGGGTGGAATCGAGCACCTGTTTGGCGACCGCGGCGGCGGCGACGCGGCCGATGGTTTCGCGGGCGGAGGCACGGCCGCCACCGGAGGCGGAGCGAACGCCGTATTTCGCGTCGTAGGTGTAATCGGCGTGGCTGGGACGGTATTTCGCGGCCATTTCATCGTAAGCTCCGGGGCGTTGGTCGGTGTTGCGGACGATGATGGCGATGGGCGAGCCGAGGGTGACGCCGTCTTGCAGGCCGGAAAGGATTTCCGCCGTGTCCGCCTCTTTGCGCGGGGTGACGATTTCCGACTGGCCCGGGCGGCGGCGGTCGAGCTCGCGCTGGATTTGGTCCAGTGAAACCGGGATGCGCGGCGGGCAACCGTCGATGACGACGCCGACACCGCCACCGTGCGACTCGCCGAAAGTGTGGATGCGGAAAACGTGGCCGAAAGTGGATGACATGCGCGGAGATTATGCGGCGAGCGGCGCGGGGCAAGCGGGAAGGGTGCGGGGTGTCACCGTCATTCCACGCTTTCGAACACCCCGCCGCCTAGCAGCCTGCCGCCGTCGTAGAGCGCGCAGATCTGACCGGGGGCGATGGCGCGTTGCGGGCGTTGGAATTTCAGATGGATTTTCCCGCCCTCCAGCGGCACCAAAGTGGCGGGCTCAGCCTTGGCGCGGTAGCGCGGCTGGGCGTCGATCAGACGGCGGGTGTCGAAGGGTTCGTTGAGCGCGGTGAGCGTGCCGACGGTGCATCCGGTGGCGTAAAGCCCGGCGGATTCCGGGGTGTCCCAGCCGACGATGAGGCGGTTTTTTGCAGGATCCTTGCCGACGACCACATAGGCCATGCCATCGCGCGGCGAGGCGACGCCGTGGCCTTTCCGCTGGCCGAGCGTGTAGAGGTGCAGCCCGCGATGCTCGCCGAGCACCTTGCCGGATAAATCGACGATTTCGCCCGGCGTGTCGACGACGTAGTGGCGGAGGAAATCGCTCATTTTTACCTGGCCGAGGAAGCAGATTCCCTGGCTGTCCTTTTTCTCGGCCACCGGCAGATTGAAGCGCCGCGCGACGTCACGCACTTCCGGCTTGAGCATTTCCCCGGTCGGGAAAAGCGCGTGCGCCGCCTGGTGCTGGGTCATCAGCGAGAGGAAATAACTCTGGTCCTTGTTCGGGTCCGCGCCGCGCAGGATGGCAGCGGAACCGTCGCCCAAGGTCCGGCGGCGGGCGTAGTGGCCGGTGGCGACATGCTCGAAGCCCTGCGCCAGCGCGTAGTCGAGGAAGACGCCGAATTTCATCTCGCGGTTGCACCAGACATCCGGGTTCGGTGTGATACCGGAGCGGTAGCCTTCGATCAAATACTCGACGATGCGGTCACGATAGGAATCGATGAGGTCGATGACCCGGAACTCGATGCCAAGCGATTTCGCCACGGCGTGCGCGTCCTCGATGTCCTGCTCCCACGGGCAATCGCCGGGAATCCCCTCGTCGTTGATCCAATTCTTCATGTAGCCCGCCGCCACCTCGTGGCCCTGCTCCACCAGCAGCGCCGCCGCCACCGCGCTATCCACTCCGCCCGAGAGTCCTACCAATACCTTCGCCATGGCGGGAGCTTGGAACATCCCGCCGGGGACGTCCAACGCGTTCTGGAGAAGGCGCCGCCCTTTATTTCAGGATCTCCAGCTTCAGATCCCCCGAGTTTCCTCTCAGCTCCGGGGCATACATCGCTTCCGCCGTGGCAGGCAGGGCTTTGTAAATCCCCGGAGCCTCGGCGCGCAGTTGATAGCGCAGCGTATGCGTCCCGCGCGGCAGGGCGCGGATGAAGAAGTCCACGGTCTGGTCGCGCGGCTCCATGTAGGCGCTCAAGCCACCGCCACCGACGTAGCCGCTGAGGGCGTCGAGCGCTTCGAGTCCCGCCGCTTTGGCATCGGAGAAAACGAGGTATTCATAGTCGTTCTTGCTTTCGAGGATGAGCTCGACCTCCACGCGGTCGCCGGAAGCCAGCTTCGCGCCGTCCGCCAGCGGCTCGCGGCGGAATCGCTCGACCTGTTGTTTTGCGATCAATCCGGTGGAATCCGGCACCTCGGCCTCCTTCTCCAAGGCGATGAGTTTGGAAATCCGCCGCTGCACCTTCACTTCGAGTCCAGCGGCGCGGAGTTTGTCTTCCAGTGTGAAAACCTCCAGATAGGCGTTCGCGTAAAGCGTGCCCTTGCCGGTCTTCCGCAGTTCGATGTCGTGCTTGCCGGTGGTCACGGCGCCACCCGTTAGTGTGATCGTGCCATCGAAGGTGAATAGATTTTCACGAGTGATCGAAACCTTGCGCAGCGATTTCCCGTCGAGCAACACATCGACCTCCATCTCCGGCACGTCCTCGCCGCTGGCTTTGAAATAACTGGCGATCGCCTCGATCGCAAACGCCGTGTCGCGGGTGGACTCCCAATAGCTCGCGTGCTTGCGGTTGTTCACCAGGTATTTCACCAGACCACGGGTGTCCTGATCCTTCGGTTTCACGGCGGCGAGCAGCTTGAGATACCAGGCGTGAGCTTCGACCTCACTGCCATACCAGTTCCACCAGTAGCCGGAATTCTGGAGGTCAAGATACGCCGTCTGGTTCTCCGCATCCCGCTTCAGGTATTGGGAGATCATCTTCATCACCTCGTCACGACGCGCCTCGTCGCCGGTGCGGTGCTCCTCCAGACCAAGCAGACACTTGGCATAAACCGGCAGGTCGATGCGATCTCGATAGAGAAACGCGAGCATCGGCTCCGAGTCGCGTTTCGCCTCGCCGAGCACCACCCGGACGAACGCGTCCAGCGCGTCGGATTTCGACTTCTCGTAACGACTATCGTCCTTGATCTTTTTCCCCTCCTTGCGCAACGCCTCGCGCTCGACATGGAGTTGCAGTGCGGCGACCTGCTTGCGCTCATAGGCCAGCAGCCAGCCGATGCCGGAGTTCAACATGGACTCGGGAATCTTCGCGCCGCTCGCCTTCGCCACTAACAAGCCATGCACCACCACCGCCGTGGTGTGCGGCCAGGAATATTCGCCATACCCGGAAAACCAACCCCAGCCGCCATCGGAGTTCTGCATGGACATGAGTCTTTCAATCCCCCTTCCCACCATCTTCTCCATCTCCACCTCGTCGAAAACGGGGTTCGTCTGCCACTGCTTCCACTGCGCCGCGCGGTCGGCGGAGTCACCGAGTTCCTGCGGATTGAGATTGGTGCGTTTTGCTTTCACCTCGGCGAGGTTGATCTTGAGATCGCGCAGCATCTGTTGGGCGATCACCGCGGGCACGAAGCG
>JBEDKU010000530.1:0-2794 GCA_041172045.1 Verrucomicrobiota bacterium
GGCCTTTCACTCACACCGTCCCCAACAACTCCCCCAGAATCCGGTCCAGCCGCTGCTGCGAGTGTTGCTCGCGGTATTCCTTGAATCGGGGTGCGAGCGGATTTCCCAGAAGGTCTGTTCCGGCGGCGAGGCGGGGAAGGGCGGCGAGGGCTTGGGCGGGGTTTGCTTGCTGGATGGTGAGGCCGAGGCGGTAGGTTTCCACGCGGTTACCGACGCATTCGCCGGCGGTGGCGAGGCAGGGGATCTCGAAGGCGGCGGCCTTGCCGAGGGTGCCGCTGCTGCCTTCGAAGCGTTCGTAGGCCGCCCAGGCGATGTGGAAGGTGCGGAAGAGGGAGTTGTAGTCGGCCTCGCTGGCGATGCGGTCGGCGACGGGGTCGAAGTGGAGGTTGGCGACGCCCCTGCTGAGTTGTTGGATTTCCACCCGCTCGGTGTCGGTGAACTCGGCGAGGTGGATTTTTCCGGCGCAGACGAAGTAATAGGGAAGGCCGGCCTCCCTCGCGAGTTTCGCGGTGCGCAGCAGGGTGAGAAATCCCTTGCGGCGCTCCAAGCCGATCATGCCGACGATGGCGCGGCCGGCGGCTTTGCGCTGGATTTCAAGCGCTAGCGGATAGGGTTCTGATGGAAGGTCGGTCTGGGTGACGTCCGGATAGGCGGCGATGCGGATGCCGCCGGGTTTCTCCATGGCGGGGATGAAGCGCTCGTCGAGCACGCCGATGCCGCGGCAGAAGTCGCTGCGGAGGAGGGCGTCGCCCTTGGCGAGCAGGCGCAGGGATTTTTTGAGTGACGGGGTCTCGCCGTGGTGGTGGTTCCGCAAGTAGAGACCGCTCCACGGACGGTTGAGCAGGAAGCGGGGGATGGCGGGGAACGGAAGAAAACGCAGATAGCTGTCGAGATAGGGGAAGTAAACGAGGTCGGCGCGCAGGCCGCTGGTGGCCTCGGCGGCGGCGAGCGTGTCGGCGGCGGCGCGCCAGCGGGCGAAGGTGCGGATAGGGTCACCCTCGAAGCGGCCGTTGAAAAAGCTGCGGCCGCCGGCGGGGAGTCGGTGGAAGTGGACGCGGCTGGCGAGAATTTCCGGATCGACGACTTGCAGCAGGTCGCGCCGGGCGGCCTCCGGCTCGGGGCAGAGGCCGATGACCCGCGCGCCGCTCCGCAGGAATGAGGCGGTGAATTGGCTGAAATACATCGGGTGATGCCCGACCCACAGGGGATCGACGAGGGCCACGGTTTTTCCGGAAGGCTGCATCATGCGAGTGGGGAAATGCGGTTGCCGGTGTGAATCCACGAGGAGCGCACCATGAACGCCTGCGGCAGGCCGGCCATGATGCCGAACAGGATGCCGACGAGGCGTTCTTGAAAGGGATTGGAAGTGAGGGACTCGCTCATGAGGCAACACGTCGCCACAAACGGCAGGAAGGCAAGCCATTGGTCGGGTCCGGGATCGGAGGCGTTCGCACGGGCGGCGAGCAGGCTGGAGACGGCGGTGCTGGCGAATAGAATCAGATAGGCGGTGATCGCGAGGACGCCGCCGGAGAGCAGGCCGTAGGTCCAGACCGAGTGTCCGGCGAACCAGATCTCATCGACCTCGGCATTTCCCATCGGAATGACCATCGAGATTTCCGGCAGATAGGCGCTGTCCCAGTAATAAGTGGAGCCGATGCCGCGGCCGTTGATGAAGTGCACGGGGTCTTCCGAGAGGATTTTCCAAATCGCGTCCGCCTCCGCCTTGCGGGTGAGGTAGGAAATGTCCGCGCCGATGTTTCGATCCGACGCGTTGTGGAACAGCCGTTCGTTCCAGCGCTCGATCATCACCGGTTGGAAAACAGCGACGGCACCGATGGCCAGCAGGATGAGCAGCAGGGCGGCACCGACCGGCAGCAGGCGTCTCCACAAGCTCGTCCAGTGGTATTGCCCCCATTTCACGCCAAGCATGAAACAAAACGACGCGCCCATGCCGCCGACGATGACGGGAAAGATCAATGAGCGGCTCACGGTGATCACGATGCCAATGAAAAGCACGCCGCAGGCCACCAGCAGGCTCCAGTGGAAGCGCCCGCGCAGCAGCACCGCGCAGCCGATCCAGGCGGCGATCCAGTTGGTGGCCGGGCTCTGGACCTCGAAGCGCACGGTCTCGACCGAGGCTTCCCCGAAGGCGAAACCATGGAAGATCCGCCACAGGATGTTGATGCAGGCGATGATGAAAACGGGCCGGATGATCCGCGACGGGCGGATGCCCATGCAGCCGGCGATGTGGGCGTTGACCAGGCCGAAGAGGCAGAACGCCAGCGGCATGATGATCCGGATCGAACGGCCGATCTGCACGCCTTGGAGCACGGCGTTCGCCAACATGAAGGCGAGAAACAGCCCCCAGAAGGCGATGAGCCACGCACCAGGGCGGACGGTGAGCGTCCGCCAACCCAGCGCGACGATGCCGGCGGTCGAGCTGATGCAGGCGCCGAGAAATAACAGTTGGTCGATGCCCGCGCCGCCCGCCGTTTCGCTGGCCCGGTAGTCGAAGGCGAAGGAAAAGAGAAACACCCACAGCAAGCGCTCGACCCATGCCGCGTGCCGTGCCTGGGGCAGGGCAACGGTGTCGGGGGGATCGAGCGGGTGGAACATCGGGAATTTCTAGCGGGCGAGGATATCGTCGAAGACCGCGGCGGTTTTCGCGATGGGGAAGGTGGCCTCGGCGTAGGCGCGGGCGTTGGCGGCGAGCTCGGCGCGCAGGGATTCGGAAGCGCGCAGGGTCGCCGCGGCGTCGAGAAATCCGGCGAGATCACCGGGAGCCACGGTGAGT
>JBEDKU010000531.1:0-4822 GCA_041172045.1 Verrucomicrobiota bacterium
GAATTCCGCCGCAGTTCGTTTTCCAACTGCCCGGCGGTCCACCCGGAGTAGCCGATATAGGCGCGGACGATGCGTCCCGGCCGGTGCGCGTGCGCCACCGCGTCCTTGGCGGAAAGCCGGATCGCCCAGCGCAGGCCGAGCTTTTTACTCCACCAGAATGAGGAAAACGTGAGCTGGTCCTGCGCGACCGGGCCGCCGAGGTGGACCTGGAGTTGGTGGAGTGGCGCGAATTCATCGCCATGCAGGAAATCGCCGACGGTCTTGCCGGTGGGTTGATTCAAAATGAGCCCGAAGGCGCCCTGATCCGACTGGTGCTCGGCGAGCAGGATCACCGAGCGGTTGAAGGTGCCCTCACGCAACGATGGATCCGCCAGCAGCAGCTTCCCCTGAAGCTGGATCGGAAGGTCGGAATGCGATGGATCGGCGGCCACGTGGGAAGACTAATGCCCGCGCTCCGGTTCGCCAACCGTCGATTGCGGAAGATTTTGCAGTTCGGGAAATTCGCTGGCGGCTTGGGCCTCAAACTGCATGCTGCGCGGCATGTTACGCTCTGTTTTGCTGGGTTTTCTCGCTTTAGGCCTCGCCCGTGCCGAACCGCTCGCGTTTCGCGCCGTCGCCGCGAACCTGACCTCGGACAACAAGCAGTCCTACTCGCCCGACAACGGCAATCACAGCAATCCGGAAGGCGCCGGCGCCCGCATTCTCAAGGCGCTCAAGCCGGACATCGTGATGATCCAGGAGTTCAACACCACCATCCCCGCGCGGCAGTGGATCAACCAAACGCTCGGCGAAAACTTCGTTTTCATGGCGGAAACCGGCATGCAGATCCCGAATGGCATCATCAGCCGGTTTCCGATCATCGAGTCCGGCTCGTGGGATGACCCGGTGCTCAACAACCGGGAATTCGCCTGGGCGCACCTGCGGCTGCCGGAAAAACGCGATTTGTGGGTCGTCAGCCTGCACCTCCATTCGAAGGGGGAATCGTCGCGCGCCACGCAGGCCGCGGAGTTGGCGAAATTCATCGCCGACAAGGTGCCGAAGGACGCGCTGCTGCTCGTCGGCGGGGATTTGAACACCCGCTCGACCGGTGAAAGCTGTTTCAAGCAGCTCGCCGCTGTGGTGGTCGTCCCGGAAAATCCACCCGCCGACCAAAACGGCGACATCACCACCAACGCCCCGCGCAACCGACCTTATGACTGGGTGCTCGCCAACGCCGCGCTCGAAAAATCCGCGGTGCCGGTGAAACTCGCCGACGCGGAGTTCTCGCACGGGCTGGTGTTCGACAGCCGGGTCTTCAGTCCGTTGGAAAAAGTCGCACCGGTGCAAAAAACCGACAGCGGCGTGCCGAACATGCAGCACATGGCCGTGGTGCGGGATTTCCGGCTGCCGTGAAATTTCCCCCCGTCACTCCATGCGCTTGATCCCGAGCGGATTCGCGTCCTGAAGTTCTGGCGGAAGCGCGGCGTCCGGGAAACTCTGCCAGGCGACCGGGCGGCAGAAACGGAAGATGGCCATGGTGCCGACCGAGGTGCTCCGTCCATCCGAAGTGGCCGGGAACGGACCGCCATGGACGATGCTGTTGCACACCTCGACGCCGGTCGGATAGCCGTTGAAAATGAGGCGCCCGGCGCGACTCTGGAGCGCGGCGACCAATGAGCTGCTAGCGAGCAGTTCGGCATCCGAGGCATGAAGACTGGCGGTGAGCTGGCCTTCAAGCTTGGGGACGGCGGCTTCGATTTCAGATAGCTTGCCCTGCACGATCAAGGTGGCGGGGCCGAACATTTCGTGCTGGAGGGCCGGGCTTGCTAGAAAATCGATGACAGAAACCATGAAGACCGCAGGTGCGGCCTGGCCGGGACCGGCTTCGGTGGCGCAGCGGGCGAGAGTTTCCACGCCCGGCGTGGAAGCGACGGCGGCGGTCGAGTCGGCGAAGGACTGGCAGATGGTGGCGTTGAGCATCATGCCGGGCGTCCCGGCTTCGATCAGCGACTTGAGTTTGGCGAGAAACGCCCAGCCCTTTCCTTCCGGCAGAAACACGAGGCCTGGATTGGTGCAGAATTGACCGACGCCAAGCGTGAGCGATCCGAAGAATGCTTCCGCCATGGCTTCCTCGCCCCGCTCAAGCGCGCCGGGAAGGATGACGATCGGATTGACCGAACTCATCTCCGCATAAACCGGAATCGGCTGCGGGCGCTTCGCGGCGATCTCCATCAGCGCGGTGCCGCCGGCACGTGAACCGGTGAAGCCGACCGCCTGGGTCACGGGGTGCTTCACCACCGCCTGGCCCACCTTGCGGCCGCCGCCGTAAAGCACGGAGAAAACGCCTTCCGGCATGTCGGTTAGCCTCGCGGCGCGGATCACCGCGGCGGCGACGATTTCCGCCACTCCCGGATGCGAGGCATGGGCGATGACGACCACCGGACAACCCGCCGCCAGGGCGGATGCGGTATCTCCACCGGCGACCGAGTAGGCTAACGGAAAATTACTTGCACAGAAAACGGCGACCGGACCGAGCGGACGCAGCATCGAGCGCAGATCGACCTTGGGCACCGGCCTGCGGTCCGGCTCGGCGCGGTCGATCCGGGCATCCACCCAGGATCCTTCCTCGATCTGGGTGGCATACATCCGGAGCTGGCCGACGGTGCGGCCGGTCTCCCCCCGCAGGCGCGGCTCGGCCAGCGCGGTTTCGAGCTGGCCGCGCGTGACGATATCCTCCACCACACCTTCGATCTCCACGGTGATGGCCCGGAGGAATCCGGCGCGGACCTTGCCTGATAGGGCGGAGTAAACCGGAAACGCGGCGGCGGCGAGAGCCATGGCATTTTCCACCTCATCCGGCGTGGCCGCGAGATAGGCGGGTTCCAGAACCGCGCCGCTGCCGGGTTGGATGCCGTTGCCGCAGGGCTCGGTGCCGGTGGAGCGGGAGTAGCCGATGAAGGAGGTGCCGAGAAGTGGAGTGATCATGGTGGTGTAAAATTTCAGAGGGCCGGAGCCGTCGCGAGGGCTTTCTCGATGATGGCGGTAGCCTCGGCGAGTTCGGCCCCGACGAGCTCCAGGCGCGGCGGGCGGACTCGGTTGTTGCCGAGTTTCCCGCCGGTGGCGAGGTTCTGTTGGAGCTTGATGAGCTGCACGAACTTGACCACGGTGTCCATGCGCAACATCGGCAGCATCCAGTGATAGATCGGCATCGCTTCCTCGATGCGGCCGGTGATGCCGAGTTCCAGCAGCTTCACATTGTAGGCGGGGAAAGCGTCGCCGACGCCGGTGATCCAGAATTTCGCGCCCATGGCGAATCCTTCGAGCGCGCAGTCGTCCACACCCACGCCCAGCGCCACGCGGTCGCCGCAGACTTCGCGGATGCCGGCGATGCGGCGCGCGTCAGTGGACGATTCCTTGACGGCGGCCACGTTCGGAAGCTCGTCGGCGAGTTCCTTGATGTGGGATGGCGTGAAGTCGGTTTTGTAAGCGACCGGATTGTTATAAATGATGCACGGCAGGTCGGTGGCGCTGATAACGGCGGCCATGTGCGCTTTCATTTCGCGCCAGTCGGACGAGTAGAGATAAGGAGGCAGCACCATCAGGCCGCGGCAGCCGTTGTCCTTGGCGGCCTTCGCGAGATCGACGGCTTCCCGGGTGGACAGGGCGGCGATGCCGGGGATGATCGGCGTGTTAGGCACGGCGGCGACGTAGGTTTTTTGCAGCGCGATCTTCTCCTCGAAGGAAAGCGTGGCGCCCTCGCCGAGCGAGCCATGGCAGACGATGGCGGTGCAGCCGTGCTCGATCAGCCACTTGCCGTGCTCGGCCATGAGGCCGTGGTCGATGGTGAGATCGGCGTTGAACTGCGTCAGTGTCGCGGGCATGACGCCCTTCCATTGGATGCTCATTTGAATTTAAGGTTGGTTGGGAGACGGGATGCCGTGGCGGAACGGGTCGGCGGGATTGAAATGATAGATGCTCTGGCCGTTCACCCAGGCACGCCCGGAGACACGCGGGATGATTTTGCCGTCCGGCAGCTCGTTGTAGAAGCCTTGGAACACGGTGTCGAGAATGCCGGCCTGACGCCAGCCTTCACCGGGCTTGAGTTTTCCGGCGGCGTGAAGGCAGGCGAGTTTCGCGCTGGTGCCGGTGCCGCAGGGCGAGCGGTCGTAGGCTTTTCCCGGGCAGAGGACGAAGTTGCGGCTGTCGGCGAGAATGGGATCGCCGGGTGGACCGAACACTTCGATGTGGTCGATCTCCATGCCGTCGTCACCGGTGACGCCTTGTCTTCCGAGCTCATGGCGGACGGCGCAGGCAAATCGCGTTAGTTCCTCAAGATTTCCGAAAGCCACCTCAGGGCCTTGTCCATCAATGAGGAAAAACCAGTTGCCGCCCCATGCGATGTCGCCGCGGACGGTGCCCCAGCCGGGAACCTCCACTGCCACCGCGGCGGCTTTGCGGTAGCTCGGGACATTCGCGACTTCCACGGATCCGTCGCCCCGAAGTTCCGCAGCGATGACTCCGACCGGCGTGTCGATGCGATGAATACCCACCTGGATTTTCCCCAGATGCGCCAAGGTCACCACCAGTCCGATGGTCCCGTGGATGCACATGTTGAGCGTGGAGACGTTGTTGAAAAAGATCACGCCGCAGCAGCAGTCCGGCTCGAATGGCTCGCACAGCAGCGCGCCGACCATCGCCTCGTGACCGCGTGGCTCGTTGCACACCGCGCTGCGCAGCCAGTCGTGTTTCTCCCCCAGGATCCGCGCCCCCGCCGCGATCGGACCCCCGCCCACAAACGGCCAGCCGGAAAAGAAGACCCCGGTGGGTTAGCCGTCCGTGTGGG
>JBEDKU010000532.1:0-6733 GCA_041172045.1 Verrucomicrobiota bacterium
GAGGGTAGTTCGCATCCTCGGTGAAGACGAATAGCGCGTATTTCCGCAGCCAAGTCAGGCTCTCCGCCCGCCAGATGAATTCCGCCAGGGTGTTGTAGCAGTCCTCCTCGGTCCAGGAGGAGGTTTTGCCCCAATCCACAAACGAGAATTCGGTGAGCCACACCGGACGCCCCCAAGTGTTGTAGCCTGACAGCAGGGAATTGACCAGTCCATCGGAAGACCCGCCGCCCGGCCCCGGGTAGTTGTGGAGGGCGGTGTAATCCACCCGGTAGCCAAGGGCGTTGGCACGGGTGTAGAAATCCGCCAGCCAGCCGTTGTTCATGCTGGCGGGTGCCGGGCTGACGAGTGGCAGATCCATTGCCTGCAAGCGCGGCCAGAGCTCGACGGCCTTTTCCATCGAGCGCGTGAGACTGAAATCCGCCTCGCTCGTGTTGGCTGTATCCAGCGAATTGCCTGACTGGCTCCAGCCATCAGGCTCGTTGAAGCCCATCAGTTGAAGGGGTTCAGAAGCGGCCCGCCAGGTCGGGTAGAGCTTCCAGGTCGAGGCGGCGGTGGTGTTGTAAGTCCAGTTGTAGTTGCCCCACTGCATGGGATGGAAAACCGACCCGGCGGGCATGGTGGCGGTAGTGGTCAGCCCCCAGCCGTAGATCCAGTCGGCGTTGAAGGAATTGACGAAGCTGCCGCCGCCGACGCCTTTTTTGGGAAACCCGGCGGAATAAACCGCGAGCCAGCGTTGTGAGGCGGAGCTGTTGGGAGCGCTCTGAACCAGCGGTGTCCCGGGGGCCGTACCGCCGGCCTGGACGTCGATGGCCAGCCCGCTCCACTGATTGATGAGTTGGAACGCGCCGCCGTCGAGCGGGTCGAGAATCCAGTCCTGATGGGGCATCGCGGAATAGGGCTCGTCGGTGAGCGGCTGGCCCGGGATCTTGGACAACGACGCGCCGGACAGGCAGTTTCCGGTGGCGCGGTTGCGCAGACGGTAGGTGCCGGTGCTGATGTTGAGGATGATCTGGTACTGGCCCTGCGCGGTGGTCAGGCCGGGCTGGCTCAAGGCGGGTTGCCCGCTTCCGCCCACGGCGATGAAGAGGCCGGCGGCCGGGTTGTTAATTTGATAGAACGAATCGGTGTAGTCGTCGACCCCCGCGGTGGACGGAGGCGCGCCGGTCACGCCGGTGCCGAGCGGATAGCCGATGTTACCATTGTTCGCCGGGAAGATGCAGAGCTCCCGCACCGAGGTGGTTCCCGGGTTGGTGAATTCGAGACGCACCTTGGTGGTGGTGACGGAGGTGGTGAAAGGAACCACCAGGTCCGCGGTGGTGTTTCCCGTGACGTTGCCGCCGGGGATGTTCTGCCACGCGGTGCCGTCCCAGGATTTCAGCACGAAATCCGCGAGAGGCGCGACGCCGGGCGAACCGGAATAGAAATGGGCGCTGCCGATCTTGGTGCTCACGATGAGGTCGATCTCCAGCGAATTGGTGCCGGTGGTGGAGGTCTGCCAGATGGATTGCTTGTTCGCCCTGCCGTCCACGGCGAGGAGGGCGAAGTTTCCGGCGGTGATGGCGTTGGCGACGACCGGTCGCTGCTGGGCGAGGTTCAATCTCACGTCGGTGCCGAGGGGAAACCCGGTGGCGCCGTTGGGCGGATACATCGCCAGTTCCCGGATCCGCAGGGTGCCGTCGGTGCTGTAGGCGCGGAAAGAAGTGGCGGTGACCGGGGTGGTGAAAACAATGTTCCGCTCGACGTTGGTGTTGCCGGTGATCACCGCGCCGGGGACATCCAGCCACGAGGCGCCGTTGAGATACTGGATTTTGAAACTTGCCTGGGCATTGGTGTCGTCGAAACCGGTGAGCACCTGTGCGCTGCCCAGCTCCACGGCAAAGGGGAAGTTCACTTGCGCCCAGTGCGGGCCGCTCGTGTCGCTCTGCCAGCGGTTGTCATTGCCGGTCGTCCCGTCGGTCACGTACGACGCAAGGCGCTGGCCGTCCACGGAATCGGTGGTGACGGGCTGGAACTTCGCCAGGTTCACCCGCTGTGGCGCGACGATGCCGGCGACGCTGAATTTCGGACCGATGGCGGTTTCGTAGGTGAGCGCGGCGGTCTTGAAGAGCACCTTGCCGTTGTTGGTTCCGTTGGCCGGAGCCACCTGGATCTGGAAACGCGTGCCGGTGACGTTCAAATCCGCGGTGATGGGCGTGTCGAAGGCGAAGACGTATTCCGCCGCGGCCGCGCTGGAATACGCATAGGCTCCCGATGCCGATCCGATGACGAGGTCATCACCGCCGCCGACCGCCTCGTCCGCGCCGAGGTAGGTGAAGGTGACAGTCAGGGAGGTGGCCGAGTTGCTCGCGGCGGCGGTGGAGGTCGCGAAGCCGAAACCGGTCAGCGTAACGCGCGACAGGCCTTGGTTGGGGTTCAGCAGTCCGGCGAAACTCCGGATATAAGAAGCGCCCGCCGGTTGCGTGATGGTGACGTCACCGCCACCGATCACCGCGTCATCCGCGAAAAATGTCGGACCAAGAGCCGCGGTCACGTCGCCCGGAGAAATGGTCGCCGCACGAGCCCCCTCGCGCACTGCTAGTGACAAGATGCCCGCCACTAACACCCGTCGCGCGGTGCGGAACAGTCGCAGGGGTGGTTTTTTTCGGGATGACATCAGGTTGTGGAAATTTGAGGGAATCAGGATCAAAAGCGAGAATCTTCTTCTCACCCTGAGTTGGCGCGTTGTGAGAATTCCGGGTGTTGAGTTCTCATCGGCGGTTCGTCCCCGGGACAGGTTGGAGATGACGGAAGACCAACGCCACATGGACGAAAAACGGCGGCCTCACGAAAAGGAGGCCGCCGTTTGGATGGCCTGTGTGGCGCTGTTTACGGTGTTTGAGTCACATTGACGCGCACGAACAGCTTGGCGGTGGCGGTGCCGGTGACCGTGGCGGTCACGGTGGTGGTGCCGGATGTCGGAGTGTTAGGAGTCGCGACAAAGGTCACCGTGGTGCCGGCGCCGTCGGCGGCCCCGCTGGTGTTGAAAGTCGCAAGATCCTTGGACCAACGGTAGGTGGCGGAGACGTCGCTGGCCGGGGTGGCGTTCTGCGGGTGGGTGAAGGTGAACACACCACCACTAACCGCTCCCGCGACCAGACCGCCGCTGGAGGTGCTCGGGTTGGTGCCGAAGAAGTTTTCCGCACCGTTCAAGACGCCGTCGCTGTCGGCGTCCTGACTGAAGCCGGGAGCACCGGCCGCACCAGGGAAGCCGCTGATCCATGAGGCATAGGTGTTGCTGGGGGCTCCTTGCACCAGGGCGATTTTGTTACCTTGGTAGGCGTAGTCGAGGGTGTAGCCGACGGGCGGAGTCGGCACGGAAGCGAAGGCGGCACCGGTCAGGCTGGTGTAGGTGGCGAGCACGTAAACCGGATCGTCGGGGGTGCCTGCGATGTTGTAGGTGACCACGGCGTTGCTGATATTGAGACCTGCGGCTGTGATCTTGCCGCTGGAGCCGCTGCCGCCAGCATCGATGCCAAGCGCAAGCGGTTGGACGGCGGGGATGGTGTAGGTCGCCTGAGCGCTGGTATCGAGGGTGGCTCCCGCACTGATCGAGACGGAAAAGCTGCTCGCGATGGAACCGGCGGCTCCAAGTTTGAGCGATCCTCCCTGCACCACGGTGCCCCCGGTGTAGGTGTTGGCTCCGGAAAGCACCCAGATGGAGGCGTCATTGCCCTTACCCAAGGCGACCTTGCCGAGTGCGTCGTTGTCCTGAATGATTCCCTGGATTTCGTTAGGAGCGGCAGTATAGGTACCGCCGAGCCACAGCATACGTGAGGCGGTGATGCCGGCGATGGTGGGGTTGAAGTTGGCAGCGGTAAAGGTCAGCGCTCCCGTGCCCTTGTTTCTCAAGGTACCGACTCCGGTACTGGCCGGAGTCGCATCACCGAGTTGCACGGTGCGGTTGGCGGTGGCACCGGGCCCGGTGTAGTCCAGACTGCAGAAGTTGTTGGAAGCGCCCAACTGGATCGCCCCGCTGACAGGCGCGCCGATGGCGCTGCTTACGCCGTAGTCCGCGATGCTGTTGATGCTCAGGCTGCCACCGGAGATCACAGTGCCCCCGGTGTAAGTGCTGTTACCAGTAAGGACCAAAGCTCCTCCCACGCTGGCTTTCGTAAGACTGAAAGCTCCTGAGATGACTCCACCGACGGTGAGGGTGCTGCCTTGGGCGAAGATCGTCCGGTTTCCACCCAGGGTGACCCCACCGGTGCCGAGGTTCAGATCATTGGTGCCGCCAAACGCGAAGTTATTGCTCCAAGCCTGCGGGTTGTTGGTGCTGACGGTGAGAGGCGCTCCGCTGGTGTTGTCGATCTTGCCGTTGTCGCCGCCGGAGATGGAAAAAGTTCCAGTGCCGAGGGCGGTGGGGCTGTTGAGGTTGAGCTGTGAGCCGGCGGTTGCGCCACTGATGGTGGTGCCGCCGGTGTGGCTGTTGTTTCCGGAAAGCGTCCAGACAGCGGCGTTGCTGCCTTTGGTGACGCTGACCACCGAACCTCCGTCGGCAATGTCGCCGGCGAACTCATTCACCGTCCCTGCGACACCGGAGAGACTCAATCTTCTTGTGCCTGCCGTGCCGCTGACGAGCAGGTCGCTGTTAATGGTGATGGGGTGAGTGAGATTATCGTTGGCGATGATGAAGAAGCTGCCGGTATTCATCGCGCCGGCGAGTTCGATGCGGCGGTTGTCCAAGGTAAGGCCGCCGGTGGCGCCGCTTCCCAGCCTGAATGACGGGAAGGTATTGGAACCGAGGGCTCCGCAGATGATGTTGCCCGCGCCGACGGGATCCGAAAGACTGTTGACCGTCACGCTGATCTGTTCAGCGGTATTTTCCTGGTCGATGGTCAGCGATCCGGTGAAATCATTGCTCAGGCTGGCCAGTGTGGCCGTGCGGGCACCGCTACCGGTTCGTCTGAACCGGAGATTACCGGAGCCGGTGAATTTGCCCGAATTGGTGTAATCCACGCCCCCAGCCAACTGGAAGTTCCCGAGGACACCGGGGCTCAGCGTGATGAGACGGTTCGACGAGGCGATGTCGGCGTTAATATTCAAATTGCCTGAGGCTCCGAAGGTGAGTCCTCCAGAAGCATTTCCAAGGTTGGCATCACTGCTGACGATGAGGCTGCCTCCGTTAATGGTTGTGCCGCCGGAGAAAGAGTTTGTTCCGCTCAAGGTGAGGCCGCCCGTGCCTTGTTTGACCACAGCGAGCGCACCGCCGGTGTTCTGGATGGTGCCGCTGAACGTGCCGGTAGCGTCGTTGTTGCCGATGGCAAGGGTGGCGGTTCCGGCAGCGGCGTTGTCGATGATGCCAGCGCCACTCAAGCCGTTGACGGATTGCGAAGTGCCGTTGGGGTCGAGTGTTCCGATGACGGTGAGATTGCCGGCAGACGCGCCGTTCGGCAGGATGTTCGATGCGCCGAGGGAGACCTTGCCCGCGCCGAAGAGGGTCAGGGCGCCGCTGCCTGTGACCGTGCCGCTCACACTCAAGGTCCTGCCGCTGGCCACATTCCAGATTTGTGCCCCGCCAAGGACCATCGGCGCGGTGACCGTCAGGTTCTGAGTGGCGGTGGAGAGATCAAGACCTCCGGTGCCTAACGTCAGGATGTTGGTTCCGCCGATGGAAACCGGGCCTGTTGGATTGATCAGGGAAATTCCATCGAGGCTGAAATCCGCGTTCAGCGTCGTGCTCAGATTGGCGGTTGATAAACTGTTGAAACGAACACGATTTCCCGTTGCGGGTGCGCTCGTCCAGTTGCCTGCCGTGGCCCATGAAGTGCCACTCGCGCCGGTCCAGTCGGACGCGTCGCTGACAGACAGGGTGATCAAGAGTTCCGGCCGGTTGTCCGCGGTGGCGTTTGGGCTGGTGTAGACATTCAGCCGATTGTCGCTGTTGCTGAAAAATGTGCCTCTCGTCGCGAGGTAGAGCGTCTTGTCAGGCCGGGCGAGCCCATTGGTGAGGGTATCGATGAAATAGGCGCTGGAGGTCCATGTTAGAGGGCTTCCGGTCGCCAAGGGACTTGCCGCAGTGGTTGTATTCGGGCTCGTGCCCCCCAGGCCAGGGGTCAGTGCCGACGGGCCGCCGGTCCAGCCGTAAGCGGCCGTGTCATTGGGAGCAGCGAGACTTTGGTAGGGATTGGTCCAAGGGGTGCCGGTGGTATAATTGGACCAGGTGCAGTCGGTGGAAGTGAACGGATCCGTTCCGTAGAGCCCCAGGTTCATCGCTGTTGTTCCGGCAACACCGCCGGCGCAGATGAGTTTGAAGGAAACCGAGTTCACCGTCACAGCACTGGTGGACGTGTTATTGGCCGCGATGAAGTTGTTCAGTTCGGTCAGATCATACGAGAACAGGCCGCAGTGCTGCTGACCATTGGGAGCGCTGGTTTGAAAGGCATTGCCCAGCGGGATGGGCGAGGTAGTGCTCTTGGCAGAAGTCGCGGTGTTGTCAGTGATACGCCCGTCAACCGACCCGGCGTAGGTAGCGCCGTCGAACGGACCGTTGACATAAACTGCGCCATCTTTGCGGACGTCGCCTTGCTGGAAGCTGAAGGTGGTGCTGACGGTGCCGGCATGGAGGGCGGTGGCGCAGACGACGAAAGCCGCCATTGCGGGGAGCAGATGATATCGATTGCGAGGGCTGGGTTTCATGATAGGTCTGGATTTATGGCTGGATTTTACGCGGATTCGATTTTTGAAAGGAAGGAAC
>JBEDKU010000533.1:0-3094 GCA_041172045.1 Verrucomicrobiota bacterium
TCTCATGGCAGGAACATCCGACAACTTGGCCCCATTTCAATCCCGTAAATCCCGCCTGGCGTCGGCAGCCCACCCGTCAAACCATCACTCGCTGACGATTTTTTTACAAAAAACACCTAAGAAATAAACCATTGCAAACTTTTTAGAAATATTATACTTCCCCTCGCATCCAACCGATGAAAGCACCCACCTTCACCGCGATCCTCACCCTTTGCGGCTTGTCAGCACCGCTAAACGCTCAAAATTTTATTGAGCCCTTAGGCATTGCCGCCGACTCTGCAGTGGTTCGGTCCGACGCCCCGCTTCCTTGCGAGGTCCCGGCAGTGAAAAAGGCCCAAGGCTCCGCCACAGAAGCACCGGCGGTTTATTCGGCTCAGGATACCATCACACTGGAACCCCGCCCGGGCAAAAGCCAGACCGTCGAGTCCGTGGTGGACCTCACGGTCCTCCAGCAACCATCGCCCTTTCGCAACGTCGCCGCCGGCCGTCCGGCAGCCGAAACGCAAGGTATCAAACAGGATCTCGCCCTCATCTCCGCCACCTATCGTGAGTCCGGCAGGCGCGAAACCAGTTGCGAAAACATCGCCCTCTCGGTGGAACAACGGATCAAACTCGACCACTCAAGCGTTCTGGAAATCGTTGAAGCCGAGATGAATAGCAATCCGTCCTGCTCCTGTGAAATCGTCAAGGCCGCGATCAAAGCCGCGGATGCCGACACCGCCTTGGTCGTCTCCATCGTGGAGACCGTCATCACCACCTCACCTCAGTCCACGTCGATCGCCAGCCAGTGCGCGATCGCCGCGGTTCCCGAATCACTCGCCAGCGTGCAGGCCTTGTTGAGCAACTACGATGCGAACGCCGGTGAAAGCGGCTACAGCTCCAAGAGCGCGAAAAACGCCAAAGATTCCAAAGTCGCCTCGATCGAGATGCCCGACACCGTCGCCGCGATGCCGAATCCCCTCGATTTCCCCGGCCAAGGCCCGATCGGCCCGGGTCCGGGCAGCCAGCCTTTCCTCACTCCGGTCACGCCGATCATCACCCGGCCCGTCACCCAGGTGAGCCCCTGATTTACCGGAGAGATTCAAAAAATCCTCACAGGCAGATCCGGCGGAACAGCACGTCGAGCGGCAACTGCATCCCGATGTAGAAATCGCCGAACTCGCCATAACGCGCGGTGACTTCGTCGAAGCGCATTTCATAGACGATGGACTTGATGTCGATGGTGTCCTTCGCCAGCAGCGTGACGCCCCACTCAAACTCATCCAGCCCGGTGGACCCGGTGATCAACTGGAGAATCCTGCCGGAATACGTGCGGCCGACTTTGGCGTGACCGGCCATCAGCTTTTTGCGGGCCTCGAAATCCAGCGCATACCAGTTGTAAGTCTCGTTGCGGCGCTTGGACATCGGGTAGAAACAAATCACCGGCCAGTCGGGCAGCACCGGATAGAGCCGGTGCTTCAGATAGTGCGCCATCCGGTCGTCGAAGGCCTTCAGCCCGGCCTCGAACTCCGGCGTGCCTTCGACCAGGCCTTCCTCCGCGATCAAGGTCTCCGCCGCGTACTGCTCGCGGGTGGTCGTGTATTCCGAACTCTCGGTCTGCGAGAGATAGGAATACGTCGGACTCAGAATCTCCGGCCCGAGCGAAAGGCTGAGTTGTTTTTCAAACATGTTCGCCACCTGCAGGTCCGGCGTCAGCAGCATGAAGCCGAGATCCGCCTTGGGCGTCGCTACGGAAAAAATCAACAGGTGCGTGTCCGGCGTCGCGCGGATTTCCTGCACCAGTTCGGTCAGCCGCGTCTTGGCCTGGCGTTTTTCCTCGTCGCTGTAGAGCGCCCATTGCGCGTGATCGACATGATAGAACAAATGCATGACGTGCCAGCCTTCCCTGGGCACGAGTGGAGTGACTTCTTGGTTTGGCATGGGAATGGAAATTCAGCGGCGGTCGGTGGAGATGTCGATTTCAAACAGCTTCTTGAAATCCGGGTTCGGAGACGTCGCGGCGGGGGCTTCAAAAACCTCGATCGTCCACGGCTTGCTCTGCCCGGTGCGGTAAGCCGCGTGCATGCCCACATCCTCGAAACCCGCCGTCGCGGCGATCTCAAGAGGAACCCCGGACTGGATGGTGCGCGTCACCGCGTCGCCCATCACCAGGCCGTCCTCGTTGCGGAAAAACAACCGCACCGCCGCCGGACCTCCGCTGGCCGCGAGGGTCACCACCGGCAGAAGCTGCGTCCCGCGGCGGAAGGTCTCGACATTCGGCCCCTCCATGATGGGCGCCCGCCAGAAAGTATCCGCGGAAAGGATGGTCAGATGCCTCCCTTTGACCGGGAAATCCCCTTGCCTCACCCGCACCGTCTCGGTCGGCAGGCGGTGAATGGTGGCAAAATACAGAATTCCTCCTCCGATCAACAGCACTCCCAGCAGCGCCCACAAGCCGATCCGCTCCACCTTGGACAGCCCCAGATGTGGCACCAGGGAAATGGGCGTCGCATTTTCAGGGACGACCGGCGAGAACTCGTCCACATCACCCGCAATCACCGCCGCTACGACCGGCGGGGTGATTTCGGGCTCGACCGACTCCACCACGCTCTCCTTGGGCACCGCCGGTTCGGATGGAATTTCCGGCTCAATTTCCGGCAGTGGGGCCACGGAATCCGGCTCATCCCAGTGATCAAGATCGTCGAAATCGTCGCCAGGCTTCGACTTCATCGGTGCCCCTGTGGACTGGGACTTCGGCCGCGGGTCCTTGCTGCTCACATTCACCTGAATGCTATTGCGACTGCCCAGCGTTTTCTCCGGAAACGGTGCCTCCGGCTCCGGTGCCTTCTTCTTCCGCGCCTCCCGCGGTGCCGGAATGTCTGAAGATGAACTTCGAGATGGCGGTTTCACCGGCTTTTCCTCCACCGGCTCGATTTCATCGAAAGCCCATAAATCGAGTTCGTTGCTATCCTTCAGGAAGTCGTCCAAGTTCGGACGGCTCCGCGGCGGAAGGGGCGATCCCTCGGAGGATGAAGGTGGCGTGGGTGTCATGGTGGGCAGCTTGCAGGGGTTTTAAAGAGCGGACTCCCACTTGACCAGTGCGAAAGCCGAATCC
>JBEDKU010000534.1:0-2548 GCA_041172045.1 Verrucomicrobiota bacterium
AGCGGTCGTCACCTCCCAGCAGGGCGGCAAGGCCTATCTCCGCGCCAACGGAAAAATCGAAACCATCACCCTGCCACCTAACGGCAGACACGAGACCCACTGACGGTCACTTGGATTTCAATTTGAGAACCGTGATCGAATACGGCGCGAGGGTGTGGGTGAACCTGGGCTTGATGTCCGACACTTGGGATTTCACCGGCACCACCTTGCTCGGCTCGGCGAGCGAGTTGGTCGCCTCGGGCGCGGCGGATAGCGTTTCCACCTCGGCGGTCGGCGCGACGGAGCCGACGCCCTTGAGCTCGATCTCCAACGCTTGCTCCGTCTGCAAGGGATTGACGATTTTCACGAAGGTCATGCCGCTCTTGCTGTCGCGGGTGACCGTGCCCTGAAGCTCGCCGCCGCTGAATTTCGCCTTGAGGATGGTGTCGCCGACATTGCAACTGAACATCCGCTGGGCGTGATAGCTCGGCGCGCCGTATGCGTTGAGCGCGTCATAACCGATGAGGTCGGGCCGCCATTGGTATTCGTTCAGGTTGACGAAAAGCGGGGCGTAGCACTGCATGGTGACGAGGTCGGAGTTGCGCTCCATCGCCGCCATCCACGCGGCGTCGCCGATCGCGGCCTTCATGTTCGGCGTGGCGGGCAGCGCCTTGGACCGCTTGTCCCACGGCGGGAAGCTGGTTTCATGAGCCGCCCACTCGCCGACGAAAATCTCGGGGCCCTTGCGGTCGTAATTGTCGAAATGGGTGGGCGAATCATTGAGAAACGCCTCGGTATTCCGATAGTAATGTTCGTCGAGCACGTCCGGCTTGCGGCTGTGGACGCGGATCTTGGCGGGCTGCTCGTTGCCGATGCTGGAGATGCACTTGAGCGCTGGATAGCGCTTCTTGATCGCGTCGGAAAACTGGGCGTAGCGGCCGTCGTAGCTGCCGGACTTGTCGAACCAGTCCTCGTTGCCGATTTCCACATAGCGCAGCTTGAACGGCGCGGGATGGCCGTCCCTGGCACGCAGCGCGCCCCATTTCGAGTCAACGGGTCCGGTGATGTATTCGATTTCATCGAGCGCGTCCTGGACGAAGGGTTCGAGATCGGGGCCGGGCTTCACGAACGCGCCCTTGAGCGAGTAGCCGGCGTAAACGCCTAACAACGGTTCGGCATTCATGTCCTCGCACCACAGGAGAAACTCCATCAGGCCCATGCCGTCGGTGGAGCGGTAGCCCCAGGGACCGGGATGTCCGCCGCGCCCGCTGATGGGGCCGAGGGTTTTCTTCCAGTCGAAGCGTGTCTCGATGGTGTCGCCCTCCAGATAGTTTCCGCCGGGGAAGCGCAGGAAGGCGGGCTTGAGATCGACGAGCATCTGCATGAGGTCGGGGCGGAGTCCGTTAGCCCGGTCCTTCCAAGTCGGCGGGAACAGCGAGACCAAGCCGAGCCAAACGGTGCCTGGCTGGTCCACGGTGAGAACGAGACGCGCCTTGGTGGTGGGGGCGACCTGGCCGGTGGTGAGCGCCACCTCGTAGGATTTCCACTCGTTTGATAGATTCTCTCCGGTGGCGGTGGCGTAGACCGTCGCGCCGTCCTCGCTGGTGATCGAGACAGTGAGCTTGCCGGTGAATCCGGCGGCCGCCTTGGCGTGGAAAGCCGCGCGGTAACGGGTCACGGGCTTCACCGGAATGCCCCAGTAGCCGGAGTTAGAGGCACCGGCCGGGGCGGCGGCCACGTCGATCCGCAGGCTGGTGGGAATGGCGGCGTTGAGCGGTTGCTGCGGATCGAGCGCGATTGACGCTCCCTGCACGGCGGACCAATGCACTGGCTTTTCCGCATCGTCGAGGAAGGCGCGGTTGCGCACGAGTTCCGCGTAGAGGCCGCCGTCGTAGCAGTAGTTGATTTCCTCGGTCATCAGGCCGTAGTGCATCGGGCTGACCTTGGCGGCGGGCGCGCCGGCCTCGATCATCAGGGAGGCGGCTTCCCGCGCGTCGCAGGTTCCGGTGGCCATAAGCAAACACAACGCGAGGCGGGACAGGGACGGAGTCATGTCGGGTTTCATGAGGACACCGGAATACTCCGCTTGTCACGCGGGCGGAAAGCAGGAAACCCCACACCGCAAGAACTGCGGCGGATTTCAGAATAGACGGGCGGACGGTCACCCCTGGCTGAACTCATCGCCACCGGCGTCGTCGAAATCCGTCTCGCGCACGCGTTTGCGGTCGCGCTGGATTTCGACGTTCTTGCGGAGGATTTCACGGAGTTCGGACCCGCCGTGGATCGCGGGAATCACCAGATCGGGCAAGGTGCGGTCCGAGGTGGCAAGGACGATGGAGGCGAGGCCGGTGAGGCGCATCCACCACGGGCGGACCATCACGGAGTCCTTGACCCGATAAAGTTCGATCTCGTCGATTTTCTGATTGATGACACCGCGGGTGACGCGGAGCCGCTCGCTGGTGAGTTCGAAAACCTGGGTGCGGACTACGAGATAGCGCCACAGCAAGTAACCGAACGGAAGGACCAGTGCGGCAAGGGTGAATGGCAGCGCGGGAGGAAACGCCAGTCC
>JBEDKU010000535.1:0-6928 GCA_041172045.1 Verrucomicrobiota bacterium
GGGCGGGCAGGTCGACGATGTTTTCGGAAAAGGTGGTCTCACTGCTGACGGACTTGCGGGTGCGGTCGGGAGTGACCGCGCGGTCGTCGATGCCGCGGCAGAGGTGCCAGAGCTCGATGCCCCATTTCCCGAAGCGCTGGGAGAGCTCGATCTGGTCGAGTTGCTGGAGATCGGCGCAGGTCTCAATGCCGAGGGCGGTGAGTTTTTCCCGCATCTTCTTGCCGACGCCCCAGATGCGGCCGACGGGGAGGGCGGCCATGAAGGCGGGGATTTCGTCCTCGGCGACTTGTTTCTGGCCGTTGGGCTTGTGCCAGTCGGAGGCGATCTTGGCGATGAGCTTGTTGGACGAGATGCCGGCGGAGGCGGTGAGGCCGGTTTCCTCAAGGATCTGGGCGCGGATCTCGCGGGCGATGGCGGCACCGCTGGACTGGAGGTGGGTGACGTCGAGGTAGGCTTCATCGAGCGAGAGCGGCTCGATGAGCTCGGTGAAGCGGCCGAAAATGGCGCGGATGCGGGAGCTGACGGCGCGGTAGAGATCGAACTGGACGGGCACGAGGATGAGGTGCGGGCAGAGGGCGAGCGCCTTGAAGACCGGCATGGCGGAGCGGCAGCCGAATTTCCGCGCCTCGTAGTTCGCGGTGGTGAGCACGCCGCGGCGCTCGCTGCCACCGACGCCGACGGGCTTGCCGCGCAAGGCGGGATTTTCCCGTTCCTCGATGGCGGCGTAGAAGCAGTCCATGTCGATGTGGATGATTTTTCTCAAGGTGGCGGGCGGCAGTGTCGGGCGCGGGCGCGGGGAGATCCACCGGTTTATTGGATGGGTGGGTATTTTTAATCCAGTGGTCCGAAGGATCGACAGGCGCGGGATCTTCTGGCAGTGGTCGGGCGCATGGCCGAAGTGATTCAATTCAACTGCCCCGTCTGCGGCACCCTGCTGCGGCTGCCGCTGGCGATGGCTTCGAAACGCGGACCATGCCCGAACTGCCAGCGGGAAATCATGGCGCCGGATCCGTCTCGGGGAATTGGCGCGTATGAGATTCCCGAGGCACCGCCGCCGAGGGAGATCGAGCCGTTCCGCCCGTTTGCAGATCCACTGCCGGAGCCGGTGGCGGTCGAGGAGGAAGAGGCGCCCGCGCCGCAGGTGGTGCAATTGCCGGTCTGTGAGAAACCACAGCGGGCGGTGCTGGTGCTTTCCTGCCTGCTGACCGCAGCGGTGGCGCTGGCCCTGGGATTCGCGCTGGGGGTATGTTCTAAGGAATTTTTCATGCGGGTGCCGACCGCCGCCGAGCAGGTTAGACCAAACCCGCCACCCGCGGAAGTGAAGGCACCCGAGCCGATACCGGTGCGGGTGAAAACGGTCATCGAGGAACCTCCCGCCACCGAAAAACCGCAGGAACCCGCCACCGTGGCGGCGGCGGCGGAGGCCGCGTTGCGCGCGTTTCTGGTGGCACCGGACTGGGCGAGCCGCAGCGCTTACGTGCTGTTTCCGGAAAAAGTCAGGGGCGCGATGGAAGCTTACTCGCGCGAGGTTCCCGATGGGCCGACGCCGTTCACCGCCATCGCCGTCAAGCAGACGCAGATTGATGAGAAATCGGGGCACACGCTGTTCATCTTCTTCGTTTCCACGGAGGCATTCCCCACCGGCATCCCGGTCGCGGTGCAGGAGACGCCGGGTGGTTGGCTGGTCGATTGGCAGTCGTTCGTGGAGTTCCGCGACCAGCTTTTCCAGAAGTTCGTTGATGGTCCGGCGGACAAGACCAGGCGCTTCCACTTGATCGTCAGCCCGCCGCCCGCCGAGCGCGCGGCGAATACGGAAAACGAACATTTTGTCTCCTACCTGCTCAATGCGCCGCTGAACCAGAAGCCGCAGATCGCGTTTGTGAAAAAGGCGTCGGAAGTCTTCGAAACCTTCCAGACCGCCACCGCGTCCGGGGGATTTTTCACCCCGGTGCTGGAAGTGGCGAAACGCCAGACGGCCGACGGCAAAAACTACCTGGAAGTGCTCGGTGTGCCCGCCACCGACTGGCTGCCAAGGGTGGATTGAGCCGGACCCCCGCGAAGTCGCTTGCAAGTTAGGGCGACTGGGTCTCGTTTCTTGAGGCATGCTCCAATTCATCCGGCTGTTGCCCCTCGTTTTCGTTCTGCCTGTGTCCGCGCTTGAGCTGCCTCCCGAGCTGGCGATTTACAAGCTGGACCCCGCCCCGGAGACCACCGCGCCCCTTCTCCAAAAGGGCGACCGCCTCGCCATCTGCGGCGACTCGATCACCGAACAAAAACGCTACTCCGTCCTGTTGGAAACCTACCTGACCGCCTGCCTGCCGGAAATGGAGATCACCTGCCGCCAGTTCGGCTGGAGCGGCGAGCAGGCCGCCGGATTTCTTAAACGGATGAAGAACGACGCGCTGCGCTTCAAGCCGACCATCGCCACGACCTGTTATGGCATGAATGATTTCCGCTACGTGCCCTATGACGAGGCGATCGCCGCGGAATTCAGGAGGAACCAGACGGCGGTCATCGACACGTTTCAGGAAGCCGGCTGCCGGGTGGTGCTGGGTTCGTCCGGCATCATCGACTCGGTCCCGCACTGGGTGAAGTCGGCCACCGGCACGCAGCAGGATTTGAATCTCGCGCTCTCACGCTTCCGCAACATCGATATCGAAATCGCCAACACCGAGAAGGTCGCGTTCGCCGATCTCTATCAACCGATGCTGCTGGCCGATCACTCGGCGAAAAAGCAATTCGGGCCTGAGTTCAAGATTGCCGGGAATGACGGCGTGCACCCGGATTGGGCGGGCCAGGTGGTCATGGCCTATGGATTTCTCAAAGCCCTCGGCGTGGATGGCAACCTCGGCGCGGTGAGCTATGACGAAACCAGCGGAAAGGCCACCGCCGCTAACGGACACGAGGTTCTGAGCGCCGAAAACGGAAAACTCTCCCTGCGCAGCACCCGCCTCCCTTTCTGTGCCGGCCCTGGCGCGACCGACAAGCATGATTCGATCCGCGCGGGTCTCGCTCTGGTCCCCTTCGACGACGATTTGAACCGCTTCATTTTCCGCATGACCTCGCCGAAGGCCGCGAACTACACGGTGACCTGGGGCGAACAAAGCCGGCCTTACACCGCCGACCAGCTGAAGGAAGGAATCAACCTCGCGAAGGATTTCGACAACAACCCGCTGGTGCCCGCTTTCCAAAAAATCCGGGACGCCGTGGCGAAAAAACAGGAATACGAAACCCGCCAGATCAAGACGCTCGTCCACGGCCCGGAAGGCGAGGCGGACATGGAGGCAACCTTCGCCCTTACTGAAAAAGTCCGCAAACCCTTGGAAAGAGCGATCCTCGCCGCGAAACAACCCGCCGACCACGTGATCACCGTCGCGGCAGCGCCGTGAAATAACCGCGATGCGGGAAGCGTATCGGTGGATCCTACCACCATGACCCGTATCAATCTCTTTTTCACCCATGGAGCCGTGTTCTCCGTGGGGATTGCCGCGGCGATGATCGCCAACAGCTTGCGCGCGCCGCAGGCCGACAGCAGCCAGTCCGGCGGCGATCCGGCTGCGCGCCAGCAGTCGGCACAGCGCTCGGGAGCTTTCGAAAGGGACGAGATTTCCCGCGGTTCACGAGCGGCCAGTGGCGAAGCACGGACGCTGGCGAAAAAGGATGCCAAATCGGCGGTGGATCACCTGGCGGACATCGTCCGGATCACCGATCCCTCCGAGAGGCAGCGCGCGCTGATGAACTTGGTGGACTCCCTCGGACCGGCGGAGTTCGCCGGAGTCGCCGAGCAATTCCGCGCGCTCGACCATCTCGACGATTCGCGGGGAGAGTACGATTTCATCCTCCGCGGTTGGGCCAAGGCGGATCCGCTCGCCGCGCTGGATTTCGTCGCGCAGCACCCGCACAGCCAGGCCGCCAGCGCGACCATTCTATCCACCTGGGCCGGCAACGACGCCGCTGCCGCCGAGCGCTGGGCGCTCGATCACTTCGACGGAGACGGAGCCAATCCGCATCTCGCCGCCGTCATCCGGGGCATCGCTGGCAACGACATCGCGAACGCGTCCCGGCTCGCGCAAACTTTGCCCTTCGGCAAGGAGCGCAGTGAGGCGGTCGGCTCGATCACCCGCGCGTTGTTCCTTCAAGGGGCGGACGCCGCCATGGCGTTTCCCGCATCCATCGCGGACGAAAAACTCCGCGGTGGCTTCGTCGCCGCCATCGCGAAGCACCTGATTGAAAAGGACGTCAACCAAGCTGCGACCTGGGTCGCCTCCATGCAACAGGGCGATGTCCAGAACCGGGCCGCCCACGACGTGGCGGACGCGCTCGCCCGGGTGGACCCGCAATCGGCGGCCGCCTGGGTCCGCTCGCTCAAACCGGAAGCACAGGCGGAAGCGGCGAGAGGAGTCATCCCGGTCATGTCGTCCAAGGACATCGCCGGCACCGCCAAGTGGGTCAGCGGGCTTTCCGGCACGCCCAACTACGACAGCATGGTGGAGGAATTTGTCTGGAGCTGCAATTCACGCGCCCCCGAGCAGTCCGCCGCGTGGATTCAGGGGGTGGCCAATCCGGAACAGCAGCGCCGCCTCTATCACCGCATGCTGGGGGAATGGGCGCAAAAGGACGCCCCCGCCGTGAAACAATGGGTGAAGTCCAACAACGTGCCGCCCGATATCGCCAAGCGCTTCTCCCGCTGACGCCGGTCCACGGAGGTTCCGTTTTTCGACCTTTGCCTGCCTGTTGGATTCATTCACAAATCCCGCATGTCCATCTTCGAAAAAGCCCGCGAACTCGCGGTGATCAACTCCTCCGCCGCCGTCATCGGCTGGGACCAGGAAACCTATCTGCCGCCGGCCGCAGCGCGACACCGCGCCGACCAACTCGCGTGGCTCTCGTCACGCGCCCACGAACTCGCCACCTCCGACGCTTGGAAAACCGACCTCGAATCCGCCGAAGCCGCGGATCCCGGCACCGACCCCAAGCTAACCGCCAACCTCAAGGAACTCCGCCGCGAGTTCGACCGCGCCACCAAACTCACCGTCGAGCTGGTCGCCCGCGACTCGGTGGCCAGCTCGCTCGCCAAGCACGCCTGGGCGGATGCCCGCGAGCGCTCGGACTTCCCCACCTTCGCGCCGCACCTGGAAACCCTGCTCGGAATCGCCCGCGAAAAGGCCGAGCTCTGGGGCTACAAGGACGAACCCTACGACGCCCTGCTCGACGGCTACGAACGCGCCACCAGCACCGCCGCCGTCGCGAGTTTGTTCGATGCGATGCGCCCGGACCTTCGCGAGATCCCCGCGCAGGCCGTGGAAAAATCCGCCTCGCGGGCTCCCCGCCTGCCGGACGGACTCTATCCGATCGAAGCGCAGCAGCGTTTCAACGCCCGGGTCGCCGAATCCATCGGCTTCGATTTCCAAGCCGGCCGGATCGACACCACCACCCACCCGTTCTGCACTACGCTCGGCCCGCGCGACGTGCGGCTGACGACCCGCTACATGGAGTCGGATTTCACCTCGTCGCTGTTCGGCGTGCTGCATGAGGCGGGTCACGGCCTCTACGAACAAGGCCTGCCCGCGGAGGATTTCGGCCTGCCGTCCGGCAGCGCGGTTTCGCTCGGGATCCACGAGTCCCAGTCGCGGCTGTGGGAGAACCACGTCGGCCGGTCGCGGGCGCTCTGGGAGAAATGGTATCCGCTGGCGCGGGAGAGCTTTCCGCAGTTAGACAAATTTCCGCTGGACGATTTCCTGAGCTATCTCTGGCGCGCCGAGTTCTCGCCGGTGCGGGTGGAGGCGGATGAAGCCACCTACGACCTGCACATCCTCCTCCGCTTCGAGCTCGAGCGGCGGATGGTCAACGGCACGCTCGCCGTCGCCGACGTGCCCGCCGCATGGAACGATGGATTCCGCGAGTTGTTCGGATTCGCCCCCAAGGATGATCGCCACGGCTGCCTGCAGGACATCCACTGGTCGATGGGCGGGCTGGGGTATTTCGCCACCTACACGCTCGGCAATATCAATTCCGCCCAGCTTTTTGCGGCCGCGCAAAAAGACGCCGCCGTCGCCGCCGCCACCACCCGGGCCGACTACGCTCCCCTGCTCTCCTGGTTGCGAAAATCCGTCCACTCCCACGGAGCCACGCTCGATCCCGCCGATCTCATCCGGCAGGCGACCGGCAGCGCGCCGACGACCGACGCCTATCTCGCCCACCTCAGGTCGCGCTATCTCTAAGTCCAGCCAGGAAAGCGAGGCGCGGGGAAAGTCGCGGCTTGGAAAAGTCCGGATCGCGTTCATGGTTCCGCCGCACGCATGGACGATACCGGAACAATTGAAAAAAACGCCGCGGATGAGATGATTCCGACGCCGCCGCCGGGCCTGCGGCAGGACCTGATGGTGCTGATGAAGGTGCGGTTGAATTTCTTCGTGCTGGTCACCACGTTTTTCGGATTCCTGATCCATTCCCGGATGGACATGGACTGGATGAAGCTGCTGCACACGATTCTCGGCACAGCGGCGGTGGCCTTCGGGTCGGCGGCTTTCAACCAGTTGATGGAGGTCGACCTGGACGCCCGGATGAAGCGCACCGCCGACCGACCGCTGCCGTCGCGGCGGATGGACCCGCTGGTCGCATTCGGCATCGGCTGGATTCTATCCGCCATCGGCATCATCCATCTCGCGGTGCAGGTCGGGAACCTCGCCGCCTACCTCACCGCGGCGACGGTGGCGATCTACGTTTTCATCTACACGCCGCTCAAGCGGGTCAGCTCCACCAACACGCTCGTCGGCGCCATCCCCGGGGCGATTCCGCCGGTCATCGGCTGGGTGGGCGCGGGCGGCGCGCTGGGCTGGGAGGCGGCGTTCCTGTTCGGGATCCTGTTTTTCTGGCAGCTCCCGCATTTCATCGCCATCAACTGGCTGCACCGCGAGGAGTACGAGTC
>JBEDKU010000536.1:0-2838 GCA_041172045.1 Verrucomicrobiota bacterium
CGCCTCATCCCGCACCGCGCGGAAGAGCGTGTTCTGGTTCTCCAGCTCGCCATGCGGATCGCTCTCCGGCCGCGCATTGCCGTGCGCCTCCACCCCGTAAGCCGCTGAAAAAATGCCCGCATCCCGCGGATCCAACAGCGCGGAAATCGCCCCCGCCTCCCACGTCCAGAACGCTCCTTCGCGTTTCTCCGTAGCATCCTCAGTTGGCAGGCTGTCCGCGTCCTCCGCCGCATGAAACGCCCCGCCCGCATCCCGCAACGTCTCCAACAGATAGCGGAAAATCTCCTCCGCCACCTCGCGAAACGACGCATCGCCCGAGATCTGCCAGCCATCCAGATAGGCCTGAGCCAGTTGCGCCTGATCGTATAACATTTTCTCGTAATGCGGCACGTGCCAGTAGCGGTCCACCGAATACCGGTGGAATCCGCCGCCCAGATGATCCCGCATGCCGCCCGCCGCCATCGCGCGGAGCGTGCGATCACTCATCCTCCACGCCATTTCCCCCTCGTCACCCTCCCGGCCGAAGCGCTCGCTCAACTGCATCAGCGTCCGGACAATCGTCGGCCGCGGAAACTTGGGCGCACTGCCGAAGCCACCCCAATCGCGATCAAACAGCGAATCACAGCGATCCAGGAAATCCCCGAACACCTTCGCATCCGGCACCCCGCGCAGCCCCACCGTTTCCGCCGCTTCTTTTTGCAAATGCTCCATCACCCGCGCCGCGCTCGCCTCCATCTTCGCCCGGTCGTCCCGCCACAAGCGCCCGAGCTCTTGGCACACCCGCGCGAATCCCGCGCGTCCCTGCCGGTCCTCCGGCGGGAAATACGTACCGCCCACCACCGGTTTGCCCTCCGGCGTCAGCCACACGCTCATCGGCCAACCGCCCTGCCCCGTCGTCGCCTGGACGAAGGCCATGTAAGTCGCGTCGATGTCCGGCCGCTCCTCGCGGTCCACCTTCACGTTGATGAAATGGTGGTTCATCACCTCCGCCACCCGCTCGTTTTCAAAACTCTCCCGCTCCATCACGTGGCACCAGTGGCACGTCGAATAACCGACCGATAGAAACACCAGCTTGTCCTCCGCCCTCGCCCGCGCGAACGCCGCCTCGCCCCACGCCTGCCACTCCACCGGATTGTGGGCGTGCTGGAGAAGATACGGCGAGGTCTCGAGGATCAGGGCGTTCGGCATCGTGGGCAAACCTATCCCGGAGCGGACGCTTGTCCACCCCGCGAAGGGCCGGATTCGCCAGCCGCTGCGACCAGCACTCCCCCCAACACCTCCGCCGCGACGGGCGTGGACTCGTGAAGGAGCACGATATCACCGGATGATAGATCGGGGAGGATTCTCGCCAGCACCTTGCCCGCGTCCTTTTCTACCGCATCGAAGCCCCGGCGGTTCCAAGCCATCACTTGCAGGCCAAGCGCACTGGCGACGGGATGGGTGAATAAATTCCGATGCCCGACCGGCGCACGGAACCAGCGCGGCGCGATGCCGGTGACCTCCCCGATGATTTGCTGGCAGCCGGAAATCTCGCGGTGGGTCCGCCACGGGCCGGCGCACCAGAAGCTGGCTTGCGGATGGCTGAGCGTGTGGTTGCCGATTTCATGGCCACGGCGGACGACCTCGCGGGCGAGTTCGGGGTGGGCGCGGACTTTTCCGCCGATCATGAAAAAAATGGCCTTCCTCTGATAGCAGTCCAACAGATCAAGCAGGACCAGCGTGTCGTGAGGATCCGGGCCATCGTCGATGGTGATGAGGATTTCCGGCAAATCGGTGGTACACTCGACCGGGCCAAGCCACTGGCAATAGGGATTGAGAACCGCCCAACAGCCGGCGGCGGCGATGGCCGCACCGCAGGCAAGCGCCCAGGCCCAGCCGAATTTGAACCCGATGCCGAGGGCGACGGCATGCAGCGCCACGACGAGAAAACTTCTCCAAAGCATGCCGCCTTTCCCGCTCCAGCGCATGGACGCCCGCCAGTCGAGGACGCAGGCGGCGGCGAGATTCATTGCGCCGATGCCGAGCCAGACATACGCGGTGACGCCGACCACGCCATCCGCATGACGACGGAAAATCGCCCAGATCGTGCATGCGCCAAGCCAGAGGAACCACTGGCTGGATGGGGATTTCGCCCGGAAGAGAAACGGCAGGAACTGCAGGACAAAGAAGGCCGCTGGCGCTGCTAGCAAAATCAAACCGGGCGGACGAATCATCCACTCGCCGATGGCGACGAGAACGGTGAGCGGAATAAGAATGGCGAGAACGCGGGTTTCATGGGCGTTCATTCCCCGGCAGTTAGCGAGCGCCTGGGTATCCGCGACGACGGGCGGCTCCGCCCCGCCGAAGACACGGAAGAGAGCGGAGACGGCGCGGTTGTCGGCGGGTTTCATTGGGGTCAATTAGGGGGAATGGACGTCTCGTCCATTCGAAGGGACGTGACGTCCCTTCCCCTTATTCCCACTCGATGCTGGCGGGCGGCTTGGTGGAGATATCGTAGAGCACGCGGTTGATGCCTTTGACTTCGTTGAGAATCTTGTGGCTGGTTTCGCGCAGGATGATGGATGGGAGCTCCACCCAGTCGGCGGTCATCGCGTCTTCCGAGACGACGGCGCGGAGGTTGGTGGCCCATTCGTAGCTGCGCTCGTCACCTTTGACGCCTACGGTTTTCACCGGGATGAGGCCGGCGTAGGCCTGCCAGACCTTGTCATACCAGCCGTGTTCCTTGAGTTTGCCGATGAAGATCGCATCGCACTCGCGGATGATGTCGAGGCGCTCCTTGTCGACGATTCCCGGGCAGCGGACGGATAGACCGGGGCCGGGAAACGGATGGCGCTGAAG
>JBEDKU010000537.1:0-2728 GCA_041172045.1 Verrucomicrobiota bacterium
GAACATGCGCTCGACGGCCGCCTGCATGTCGGCAAGCAACCTGCCGCCGTCGGGTCCGGCGAAGACCTCCGGCGTGCCACGGACGAGTTGCAGCAGATTCCGCATCCCGCTGAGAGGGCTCTGGAGTTCATGCACGGCGCTGGCGGTGAGGAGGGCGTTCTCCTGGGTGGCGGCGGCGAGACGGATGGATTTGTCCGCGAGGGCGGTTTCCAGGGCCTTGCGCTTCAGTTGCAATTGATGAACGAGCACCGAGACGGTCAGGCCGATGACAGCGACCACGCTGATGAACAATTGCAGGGAAAGCAGCGACTGCTCAGGAGAATCCGCTGGAAATGCGGCAAAACCGCGCATGGTGCCCGCCACGCCGATGACCATGAGCAACAACATGGCGATGACGGTCCCACGGCGCCCGAAGCGGCAGGCAATCCAGAGGATGAGCGGGATGGCCATGTAAGTCTTCGGCCAATCCGGAAACACCTCGGCGAAGTGCATGCCACCGATCGCCTGGCCAATGAAGACGAGGCAGACGAGCACGATCAACCCTTCCACCACGGCACTTCGCGAACTTTTCCAGCACGAGATCCGGAACGAATCGATGAAAAAAAGCGGCGCGAAGGTGAGGATGCCCGCCACATTTCCGGTGAACCAGGTCAACCTCGTGGCCGGGGCGAGTGCGGCCGGCAGAATCCCGGCAGCCTGAAGACTGAGCACCCCGCAACCGGCGCTGAGCATGGGCGGCAGCAAGGCCGCGAAGAGCACAAAACGGAAAACCCCGTCCACCGACCAGAATTCCGGCGGATCACCGAGGGCGTAGCGCGCGAGCCGGGCGCCGAGCAGCGCTTCCGCCGTATTGCCCACGGCGATGCCCAAAGCCGCCAAGGTGGCAGGCGGCATGGCCACGCCATTCTGCACGTTGACGAGGAAATTCGTGGTAAAGGCGCCGATGAAAACGATTGGCCAAAAGCCCAGTCCGAAGCGGGCCAGCACACCGATTCCCAACCCGGCAAGCGGCCAGACGGCCGAGGCGTTCGCCTGGGTCAGGGCGAGCTGCAGCGACCACCAGCCCAGGAACGCGTAGCACAGCGCGCCGAGCCAGATGACCGCCATCCGATGGAACCACGTGACACGCATCATTACAGAACATGCGATTCCACCCAATGCTCCGCCTGCCGGGCAAGTGCGTCCGAGTTCGCGAGATTGAGTTTGTTTTTCAAATTTTCGCAATGCACCGACAGCGTCTTGGTGTTGATGTTCAGGCTTTTGGCGATGGTGGAAGGCGTCTGCTCCATGCCGATGAGCCGCAGAATCTGCAGTTCCCGGTCGCTGAGAGTCGTAATCGCACACGGTTTCGCGTGGAGCCCGTTTCCAATCAGCTCCGCCGCCAGATCGTCACTCAGGTAACGTCCGTCCGCTGCGACGACTCGCAGCGCGTTGACCAACTCATCGAGCCCATGGGACTTCATCAAATACCCCGCCGCTCCCGCGCGGAGGGCCCGGGCTCCGTAACTCCGCTCGTCGTTCATCGAATATACCAGCACGCGAATGGACGGCCAGCGATCGTGAATCCTCCGCAACAACTCGATCCCGTCGTTGTCCCCCATCCAAAGATCGAGGATCAGCAGGTCGGGCACCTCTTTCTCGATCGCCGCCAGGGTCGTCGCGCCATCCTGGGTTTCCGCCAGCAGCTTGAATTCCCCCGCCGCGCGCAAAACCAGACGAATTCCCGAAAGAACGACCGGGTGATCATCGGCGGCAATCACGGTAAACAATGGATCGGGCATGGGTTGGAAAGCCTTCGGGTCAGGAGACTTGTGCGAAGCCAAAAGCAGATTCAGGGCCATTTGGAAAATTCCATAAATCAGGATCGGACGGAGACCGATCCCAACCCAATCATGAGGGTTCCCACAAGATCATCTCCAAACCGTTTACTCTCAGGCCATTGACGACTCGCGATTTACCACCCACACCAAGAAGTTCCCAGAGAAACGTGCCGCAAAAATCACCGCACCGCGTTAGACATCGGCCGGAGTTTGTGTATGAGTCCTGCTTTCCCAAGCTCATGCCATTCCGTTTCGCCCTCACCTTGATCCTCGCCATCGCTCCGGCCCACGCGATTTCCGCACAAACCCGTCCGTGGAAAAACGCCGATGGCACCCGCTCCGTCCAGGCGGAGTTCATCAAACGCGACGCCGCCAGCGTCACCCTGCGCATGGAAGGCGGCAAGGAAGTCTCCGTCGAGCTCGCCCAACTCCACCCGGACGACTCCAAGTGGCTGAATATCAATCACTCGCTCGCCCCACCCGCTCCGCCGCAAGACCCTGCCGCATTTTTCGACAGCCTCACCTTCCGCGACACCCGGGAAACGACGCTCACCAAGCTCAAGGCCAGCAAGATCGTCGAAATGACCACCGACGAGACCTTCATCGGCCGCTCCGGACTCAACGGAGTTTTCAAAACCCGACAAAAAATCGGCAGCCTCGATGGCTTCCTTTACTTCGATTGGACGGCGGCGGGCAAATTGAAGGAACTCACCCTGCAAACCGAAACCCGCCCCGAAACCGATTACAAATCCGAACTGGAACCCAGTTGGAAGGAGTTGATCCAGCTCCTCAACACCCTCTACGGCAAGCCCGTGCAAAAAGGTCCGCTGCCTGCCGCCGCCTTCGAGTAGCCAAAGGTGGGAGGGGGCGAAGGATCCGTCGGCGAGGGTGGCGGCGGCTCCGCCCTG
>JBEDKU010000538.1:0-3974 GCA_041172045.1 Verrucomicrobiota bacterium
TGGAGGTCTCGGTTTTCTGGTCCACCCAGCGTTCGAGCGCGGCCTGCATGGGGGCGAGGACTTCCGGGCGGGTGGCGGCGAGGTCGGTCTCGCCGTGGGGATCCTTTTCGATCTGGAAGAGGCCGAAGTGGCGGGTGCCCTGGTCGGTGGGTGTGCAGACGAGTTTCCAGCGCTGGGTGCGCAGGCAGCGTTGCTTGGCCTCGATGAGGCGGGGGAGGAACTCGTCCTTGAGGACGAACTGGTAGTTGTAGCTGGGATCGATGCCGGTGGCTTGGTCCATGGGCGGCAGAAAAGGGCGGGTGACGCCCTTGACCTTGAACTGGATGAAGGGGAAGCCGGTCTCGCCATAGAAGGGGCGGAAAATGGGCTTCTCGGTCTGGCGGATCCACCCGGCGAAGCTCTGGCCCTGCCAGGTGGGGGATTTTTCCTGGCCGAGCAGATCGGCGAGGGTGGGGACGACGTCGATGAGGCGGACGGTCTCGGGAATGATCTGCGGGGCGGCGCCCGGGACGTGGACGATCATGGGGACGTGATTGGCCTGGAGGCCGCCGTTGAAGGTGAGGCCGTGGCCGAGGGTGACGCCGGGTTCGTAGTGGTCGTCGCCATGGTCGGAGGTGACGATGACGATGGTGTTGTCAGCGAGGCCGTTGGCCTTGATAGAGGCGAGGATGTGGCCCACGCAGTCGTCGAACTGGCGGGTGCAGCCGTCGTAGAGGGCTTTGATCTGCTGGATTTCCTTGGGTGGGAGGGCTTTCCACTTGGATTCGAGGTCGGTGCCGCCGATGAAGGAGTCGATGTCGAAGTCCACGCCGTTGCGGTTGCGGCCCTCGTAGGCGGGATCCGAGAACATGCTGCGGTAGGGTTCGCGGCTGCGATAGGGGAGGTGGTTGCAGGAGTAGAAGACGTGCCAGAAAAACGGTTTTTGCTCGGCGGCGACCTGGGCGAGGCGCTTTTCGACGCGGCCGGTGACGACCTCGGGGGTGACGAACTGGGCGAAGGACTCGAGCTGGGGGAAGATTTTATAACCGAAGGGATTGTCGAAATAGAGGGGGATGACGAAGTGGGCCATGACGACGGCCTGGCTCATGTAGATTTTAAAATTATCGAAGCTGGAGACGGAGAGGTGCTCCATGCCGAGCGGGAGGACCTCGTAATAACCGGCGCACCAGTCGCCGATGGCGGCGGTGTCGTAACCGCGCTGGCGGAGCAGGGCGGGGAGGGGGACGATGCGTTTCTTGGTGGCCTCGACGGTTTCCCGGTTGGGATACATTTGGCGGATGCCGTGGCTCTGGGGATACTGGGAGGACATGAGCTGGACGCCGGACTCCATGGTGGAGGCGATGGCGGTGTAGCAGCGTTGGAAATTCGAGGAGCGGCTGGCGAGGGCGTCGATGGTGGGGGAGACGCCGGCGGCGGCAGGGCCGTCGGTGCGCTGGGGGTGGTAGCCATTGCAGCCAAGGCTGTCGCCGCGCAGGGAGTCGGAGCCGATGATGATGACGTTGAGCGGCTTGCCGGCGGCGGCGGTTGGCACGGCGTGGCTTGCCGGCAGGTGGCTGATGCCGGCGGTGAGGACCGCGCCACAGGCGGCCACGGCGGCGACGGTCCGGACGACGCGACCCCGGCGGCGGATTTGCCAGAAGAGGGCGAAGGCGACGACGGCGGCGGGCAGCAGGATGAAAATGGTGAACAAGCTGGCAGGCTTGGCGACGGCGGGGATGAGTTCGAGGGCTCGGTAATACCAGTGGCCGAACTCGGCTTCATTGAGGAAATACGGCCGCGTTTCGACGAGGCGGAGGGTGAAAAAACCGTGGATCAGGGCGGTGATGCCGAGGGCGCGCAGGATGACGGCGGGGCGTTTTTTGAATTTGGAAGCGCCTGTCCAGACGGCGACGAAGGGTTGGGCGAGGATGCCGGCGGCAACAGCCAGACCGGCGTAAGCGGTGAGCATCAGCAGATTCTCAAGGACGAGGAATCCCAGGTATTGGTCGCGGGCGAGGGCGCTGAACTTGTTGGCCATCGCCCCCGAGGACTGGGTCAGCTTGATGAGGGCGGCGATGTATTGGTAGCCAAGAAAGAGCGAGGATCCGAGCAGGACGGGGAGAAATCCTGCGGCGGGCGCGGTTGGCGGATGGACGGCGGAGGAATTCAATGAAGCGGAGACTTGCCGGATCGTGGGGAATATCAAGGCTGGGAATCAGGCTTCCGGTGGATCGAGATAAATCCAGCGGGGACTCAAGAGTTTTTCGACGACAACTCCGCGGCGGGATTGCAGGCCTTCCGGGATGTTGATCCGGACGATGATCGAGACGCGTTGGCCGCCGCTTTGATTGAGAAGGGCGAGCAGGTCGGCGGCGACGGCTTCGTCCGTTTTCGCATAGCCGAAGAGCGTTTCCTCGCTATCCAGCGCGGTGAGGCGGAAGCAGTTCCAGCGGGAGGAATCGGCGAACTCGTGGCTGAAAAAGTTGTCCGGCTCGAGGTAAACGCGGAAGTCATAGGATGTCCCCGCGGGGCGTGACCGGGCGAACTGGTCCCAGTTCATCGGCTGGTAGCAGACGAGGGTTTCCCAATCGATTTTGGGTTCGCCGGAGTCGGTGATTTCGATGATGAGGTTGCGGGTCTCGTGGTTTTGCAGTTCCACGGACTGCATCCAGAAGTTCGCGCGGCTGTCGAGGGTGAGCGGCTGGAGGAGCTTGGTGCGGAGCAGCGGGTGATGCAGGGCGGATTTCCCCGCATAGTATTGGTCCATCAGCGGCTTGACCCGCTCGGAATGGCGGACGTGGCGGGCGAGTTCGGCGGTGCTGGTCGCTTTGAAAAACTTCCGGGTGACGGCCTCGATCCGGTCGATCAACTTGCCGGCCAACAGGTCTTCCTCCGCGTCGTTTTTCAAGACGGACTGGGTGGTGTGGACGAGTTTGTCTGCGATGGCGTCGGCCTCCCTGACCTGCTTGAGCGACCACATCACGCTGCCTGCGAGCAGGATTCCCATGAGTGCGAACCAGCCCCAGGGGATGTTCCGGTGATGAGCGGCCGGTTTTCCCCAGTCCTGCTCCATCTCGTCGGGATTGGTCACAAGCGGCTCGATCAAGACGTCGATCCCGGGCTGGTGGGTGCGGATTTCGAAATCCTCGTGCACCGGCACGTCCAGCCGACGGTTGGATTGCACCTCTTCCTGGACCACATCGAGGCGCAGCGGCTTGCCGCGTTGCAGGGTCTCCTTGCTCTCAAGCCGAATGACTGGAGACGGTTCCACCACGGTGTCCTCCACCGGCCTTAGTCGAACTTGTTTCTCCTCGCGTGCCATTTCCGACGGAAACAAAGCTGCAAAACTCCATGGACGCAACGCAACTCTCGCTCTAAATCTCCGGCGCAAACGTCCATGGCTCCTCCACCGCGCATCCTCATCGTCACCGCCGCCTTTGGTGAAGGGCACAACAGCGCCGCCCGCAACATGGCGCTCGCGCTGGACGCCGCCGGGGCGACCACCCAGGTGAGTGATCCGTGCCTGCTCGGGACGCCCCGGCTGACCGCCATGGTGAACGCCGCCTACCGCTACGTGACGACGAATTTCCCGCAGATCTGGGCGAAAATCTACTACTCCACCGACCGCTGCGACCTGAGCCGGCAGAACTCGCTCCCGCTCAGGATCGTGCAAGCGGCGCTGGCGAAGCTGATCCAGGAGTTCCGGCCGGACGCGGTCGTCAGCACCTATCCGCTCTATCCATATTCCATGGTGAGGATCGAAGAGGCGTCCGGGAAAAAAATTCCGGTTTTTGTCGTCGTCACCGATTCCATCGAAATCAACGCCGCCTGGCTCCGCGCCCGCTGCGAGCGCTGGCTGGTGACGGATCCGTTCACCCGGGATGCGATGGTGAAAAAGGGCATTCCCGCCGAAAAAATCGTGGATACCGGCTTCCCGGTGAATCCGGCATTCTCCGAGCTGACACCGCTGGATGCTTCCGCCGACTGCGATCCCT
>JBEDKU010000539.1:0-3764 GCA_041172045.1 Verrucomicrobiota bacterium
TCCCGGGCTAACGACTCCCCTCTCCGGCTTGGCGCGACGGTGAGTTGCAAGCGCTTCCCCTTGAGGGCAAGGATGAGGGCTGCACAGGCGGCTCCGAGGCTTGGGCAATTCGCGCCCTGGAGAACGGGTGAGCCATGGCATTGGCCAGCGGAATCGCCCCCTTCCTGGGGCTTGCAAAAAACTTCAGGCAGCAAGGCGAGAAAGTCGGTGGCTTCGTGAAACACGGGTGAACCTCAGAGCTCATCGAAGGATTCAACAACCTCACCGCGATCTGGACTATCTCGAGCTCAAACTCCGCCATCGTTCTGTCATGCGTTGACGACGAAGAGCCCTTTTTCGGTGCCATCCTCATGACAGTCGATGCCTTATCGTTCGAGAATCTACCCCGTGGCGTGGAGGTTCCGCGGCGACCGCTATCTGCAGACCGAACGCGGATTATCATTAGAAATGCGAAAATGTGACCGCACTTGCGCCGGGAAGAGGGACACCATCGCGCCTCGGGACCCAGTCGCAATCCTCTCCAAGCACCGGAACCCACTACCCTACTCCCGCAAGGACTGCGGGGGTCTTCCGGTGTGGCGTTTGAACCACTTGGAAAAGTGCGACAGGTGCCTGAAGCCGAGATCGATCGCCACCTCCTTGATGCGGATGTCGGGTTGCCGCAGGCGGCTTTGGGCATGCTCGATGCGCAGCCGGTCCCAGAATTGGTGAGGCGTGGCCTGGAATTCCTTTCGAAAAAGCCGGATCAAATGGTTCGGGCTGATGTGAACCGCCGCAGCCAACACTTCCAATGCCAGCGGATCGGCGAAGTCCCTGGCGTGGAGTAAGTCCAACACCATGCGAACACGATCATCGATTCCAGAGTGCCCGGAATGCCGGATCCCACGCCCGTCGAGAATCTCCGAGAGCACTGACAGCCACTCGCACAGAAGTTGCTCCAGACGCAGGTAACACCGCAAATCGGCACGGTGGTCCCGGACGTCCCAAGTGTCGGGGGCGATCTCCGCCACCGCGTTCAGAATCGGCCGGATCTTCTGCTCGAGAGCAGGAGCTTCCGATGCTTCAAACACCAGGCTCAGCCCCTCTTGATAGAGGTGTGACCCATCCGGCCAGCGCGCTTCGAATGCGATCGAAATCATTCTCGCATCGTGGGAAAACGTCTGCACGCGCGGTCCCGGTTTGACGATCAGCCACTGGCCCGGGTGTGCCGTGTGGCACTGACCGTCGTGCTCAACCCGCGCCCAGCCCTCGCGGATCAGCCACGCGGCGCTGTTGGTGAACTCGGTGAAACGTAGCGTCGGACCGGTGATCTGTGTTCCCTTTGCCACATGCCGGTTGTGACACCAGAGCAGGTGGAGTTTCAGGTTCAGCCAATTTCGATAGAGCATGCGGTGTCGGGACTGTCGAAGCCTCGACCACCTCCGGCCCCCAAGTCAATCCGATGTTCAGATTGTGTAATGAAATGTATAAATCGTGTAACTGGAAATCAATGACAACGGTGGTCATGGGCATCAAGTTGCCCCGGGCAATCATGGAAAAGATCAGACGCAATTTGTTTCGCTGGACGACGACCGGGCTTGTGGCCTCGATCGCATTGCTGTGTTCCGGGACGGCGTTCTCGGCGGCGGACGGCGACAACGCCAGCTTCCGCCCGGGCCAACCTTGGCTTGATGCGACCGGGGCTCACATCAACGCCCATGGCTACTGCATTCTCAAGCACTCGGGCAAATACTACTGGTATGGCTCGCACAAGATCGCGGGCAAGACGGAGTCGGAAAAGAACGAGGCCGGAGTGCGCTGTTACATCAGCAGCGACTTGTTGAACTGGAGCAACTCCGGCCTGGTGCTTTCCGTGACTTCCGAAGGGCAGCACCCCGAAGTCGCGGAGGCAGGAATTCTCGATCGCCCCAAGGTGATTTTCAATCCGACCACCCGAAAATTTGTCATGTATTTCAAACTCTACCCGCCCAAAGCCGCAGGTGGGACGGTGGGCACGGACGTCGCCTATGTAGGCGTCGCCACGGCCAGTGAGCCTTTGGGGCCTTTCGAGTATCAGGGGAAATTCACGGGGGCCGGCAGCCCGTCAGGTTCGGGAGACTTCGCCATTTTTCAGGATACCACCGGGGCCGCCTATCACATCGCGGTGCGCAAACCGGATAAGGCGCTGGTTTGCGGGCGCTTGTCCAAAGACGGATTGCGGCCCGACGGGAACTACACGGTGATGGAGGGCGTCACTCACGCCACAGAGGCACCGACTTTGTTCCCGCACGATGGCAGATTCTATCTTCTCGGCTCAAGCAGCACCGGATGGAATCCGAACCCGGCCAGGATGTTCGTGGCGGACCGAATCACCGGCCCCTATCAGGCGCTCGGCAATCCTTGCGAGGGAGTAAATCCGCACAACCAACTCGGTCCGGAAAAAACCTTCGGCGGGCAAAGCACCTTCGTGATGCCCTCTCCCGGGAAGACGGATGAGTGGATCGCGATGTTCGACATTTGGAACCCGCAGGATCCCATCAACGCGGGCTACATCTGGCTGCCATTGCGTTTCGAGAAAAACCAACCCGTCATCCGCTGGCAGAACGAGTGGAAACCGGTATCGTCTCCCGTCACCGGCAGGAATGAACATGTTCCAACTCGGACAAGTCGAGGCGCCGACGCCCCGCCGTTTATTCCAGCAACGCCGTGGCTGGATCAAAATGGGAAACCAATCAACGCGCACGGCGGTGGAGTGATTTTCTCCGAGGGAGTCTATTACTGGTATGGTGAGCACAAACTGCCAGGAAAATCAGAGGCGCAATTCGCCGATGGCGGAGTGCATTGTTATTCCTCCACCAACCTGATCGACTGGAAGGATGAAGGCTTGGTGCTCTCCGTAAACCACGAAGACCCTGCGGCGGAACTGGCATACGGCTGCATTCTCGAACGCCCCAAAGTGCTGTTCAACGAACGGACCAAGACCTTTGTGATGTTCTTCAAATACTATCCCCGCGGCACTGGATACGACACCGGCTTTGTGGGCGTGGCCACCGCGGGCTCGCCGGCTGGTCCCTTTCGTTTCCAGCACAAGTTTCTCGGAGCCGGCTCCCCGAAAGGGTCCGGCGACTTCACCATGTTCCGCGATGCCGATGGCGCCGCCTATCATCTGACGGTGCGGAAACCCGACAAGGCTTTCTGCATCGGGCGACTGCGGGACGACTATTTGTTCCCGGCAGGAGCCTATCAAGTTGTGCCCGGCGTTCCCGCCCATACCGAAGCGCCAGCCATCATGCCGCGGGACGGCAAATATTACCTCCTCGGATCAGGCTCAAGCAGTTGGAAACCCAACGCGGCCCGCGCCCTGGTCGCGGATGCCATCACCGGTCCTTACATCAGTTTGGCGAATCCCGCTCAAGGTGTGAATCCGCACACGCGACTCGGGCCGGACCAGACCTTCGGCGGCCAGATTTCACTTGTCATTCCGGTGGTCGGGAAGAGAGATGCGTTCATCGCAATGTTTGATCTCTGGAACCCCGAACACGCGATCGAAGGGCTGTATGTCTGGCTTCCGGTCGAACTGCGCGACGGCCAACCGGTGATCCAATGGCGCGACCGGTGGAGTATGTCGCACTTTGAATAAACCTCCCCCCGATCGAGGGAATATCCAAAAATTTGTGGAAATCGTGCAATTGGTAATGGCTTGCGGACTGTATCACCCACCCAAAAATGATTGGAATGTCTAATTTCTCGGATCGCTTCAAGACGGTTCTCCGAGGCGCCCGCGT
>JBEDKU010000540.1:0-5061 GCA_041172045.1 Verrucomicrobiota bacterium
CCGCATGTTAGGCTCGTGCTCTGGGGTCAGGTCGCGCAACAGAACAAATTCTTCTTAAATGGGGTAGGCGAAAGAGCACGCTGAAGCGCGAACTCCGGACAGAGACGTGGTGGCACGAGCCGGAGGACAGATGATCTAACCCTTGCAGCCGAAGAAGCGCCGGCGGGTGATTAACTCGGAGACTCCTCCCGGGACCATTTCCTTCCACGCCTCGTCGCCGGTGGCGATTTTTTTGAGCACGTCGCGCGAGAAGATGCTGAGGTATTCCGGGTTAAAATTGTCGAGGTTCACGAAGCTGCCGCGGTCCGCGAGATAGCCGTAGAGTTTTCTTAACTCGGGCGCGACGGGCAGGTTCTCGATGGTGGTGAGCCCGCCGGTGGCGGCGTCCTTGAGTGGATAGACGTAGAGCTTGAGGTCGTTTTTGAAGAGGCGGCCGAAGGATTCCAGGATGCCGCCGGGGAGTTGGGTGTAGTATTTTTCCTCGAACAGCTCGATCAGGCTGGGTGCGCCGAGGACGATGCCGATGCGCTCCTTGGTCCGCCACGAGAGGTAGGCGGCGAGGCGGTAGTATTCGAAATAGTCGGAGATCAGCACGGTCATTCCGCAGGCGGCTAACAAATCGGCGCGGGCGAGAAAATCCCGGCGGTCGATCTGGTCACCGCCGTTGAGCAGGTTCCGCATGGTGAGCTCGAAGATGGGCAGCACTTCCTTGCCTGCGACGGCGGGGTCGGTTTTGAATTTCTCCAAGGCGCATTGCAGCATGTCGAAATTCACGTGTGTCGGCGGGCGGAAGCTGCCCCGCTCGACGAGCACGGCTTTTTTGTAGAGCACTTCGGACGGCTGGAGGACCTCGCCGTCCGCTCCGAACATGGCCGCGCCGCTGAGGCCGAGCTGCACGAGTTTCAGGCTGATCAAGCGGTTGTCCACCGCGCGGAATTCGATGCCCTTGAACTCGATGACGTCGATTTCGATCCGCCCGGTGGTGAGTTTGTCCAACAGGCTCTCGACGAGCAGATCCGGCTCGTGGTGGAGGAAAAACGCGCCGTAAAGCAGGTTCACGCCGACCACGCCGAGGGCTTCCTGTTGGAGCGAGGCCTCGGTGTCGAGCATGCGGACGTGGATGAGGATCTGGCTCGGTTCGTCGCGCGGGCGGGATTGGAACTTGATGCCCATCCAGCCGTGGCATTCGTTGCCGCCCTTGAAACTGCGGGCGACGACGGTGTCGGCGAAGGCGAAGAAGGCGGTGTTGTCGCCGCGCTTGTCGCTCAAGCGCTCGACGTTGAGGGAGAACTCCCGGTCGAGCATCGCCTGCAGGCGCGAGCGGGAGACGTAGCGGTCGCCGCTGCCGTAGATCGCGTCGCTCACGATCATGTCGTAGGCGGAAATGCTCTTGGCCACGGTGCCGGCCGCCGCGCCGACGCGGAAAAACCAGCGCACGACCTCCTGGCCGGCACCGATTTCCGCCAACGTCCCGTACCAGCGCGGGTCGAGGTTGATCTTGAGCGCCTTGTGGTGGGTATCGAGTTCCTCGTCGTTCATCGCGCCCGCACCAGCAGGAAGCGGGCCTATTTCAGCGGGTGTTCCTTGAGTAGTTCGTCGGCGATGTAGAAGCTCTTGCGGGCGGCGGTGGTCGCGCGGACGGCGGCGACTTGGGCGGGCTGGACGGCGGGCGCCTTGTTGCCGAAATCGTTGCGCACGTAGGTGAGAACGGCGGCGACTTCCGCATCGTCGAGCATGCCGCCGAAGGGGGTCATGGGGACGAGGCCGGCGTAGTTTTTCCCGTTCAGGTCGAAGGGGCCCATCAGGCCGTGCAGGGTGAGCTTGATGAGGCGCTCCGGATCGCCGGAGACCCACGGGCTGCCGGCGAGCGGCGGGAAGGCGGGGTCGATGCCCTTGCCGTTCGGCATGTGGCAGGTGGCGCAGTGGGCGTCGCGGAAATAGATCTCATGGCCGGCGATAAATTGTTGTTTTTCCGGTCCAGTGAGATGGGCGGGGACCGGCGGGGCCGGGTGCTCGTCCACGACGGCGTCCTTGACCCCTTCGAGGCGGGACATGGCAGTGGTGGCGGAACCCTTGCTCCAGACGTCGAGCGGTTGTTTTGCGGCGGCGGCGACGACTTTTTTACCCGCGGCATTGTTCAGCCAGGAGCCGGCGATGATCGCTTCGAGGCGCACGCGGCCCTGTTCGTCGGTGGCGGCTTTTTCCAACAGCGCGGCGTGGTCGGCGACGGCGTGGCTGTTGTAGCGGAGCACCCGCACGGCGGCGGCGCGGACGTGGAAGTCCTTGGCTTGGAGCAGCTGGCGCAGCAGTGTTTCATCGACTTGATTGAGGCCCCAGGTGGTCCACAGCGCTTCGAGCAGGTGGTGCTCGTGGCGCGGGTCCTTGGGATCGAGCTTGGCGACCCAGGCCTTGAGCACGGGCAATACCTCCGCCGCCGGATGGGAGCGGAGCTCGCGGCGGGTGCGGTAGCGGGTGCGGTATTCCGGAAGCTTGAGGTTTTCCAACAGGGTGGCGACGGGTGCTTTCTCGACAAGCGCCGGCTTGAGGAGCGGGCGCGACGGATAGGTGATCCGATAGACCCGGCCGTGGACGTGGTCGCGCAGCGGGTCGCGCGCGTTGTGCTGCATGTGGCCGATGAGGGTGTTGTGCCAGTCGATGACGTAGAGCGAACCGTCGGGAGCGAACTCGAGGTCGACCGGGCGGAAATTTCCGTCGGCGGATTTCAGCAGGTTCTGGCGGAATTCGGTTTTGTAGCCGGTGCCGTCATCGACGATGGAATGCTGTTTGATGCCGAGGAAGCCGATGTTGTTGCAGAGCAGCATGTCGCCCTGGACCTCGTCGGGGAAATGGCGGGAGGAGACGAACTCAAGGCCGGAGGTGGGGCGCACTTGATTGCCTTCCGGCGCGAGGTCGGGGGAGGACGGGCCTTGAGCGCCATAGGTGGGTTTGACCGAGCCGGGAAGCATCCAGTTGATGCTGGTGCCGGAGGTGTGAAGGAAAAAGTCCTGGCCCCAGTCGTCGAAGGCGATGCCCCATGGATTGGGGATGCTGAGTTGGGCGGTGCGCTCGAGTTGGCTGCGCTTGGGGTTGTAGCGGAAAAAGCCGCCGTTCATGGCGCGGACGGGGCCGTAGGCGGTTTCCACGTTGGAGTGGAGGAACACGCCCTCGCCCATCAGAAACGCACCGGATGGATCGGCGCAGAAGGCGCTGATGGCGTGGTGGGTGTCATGCGTGTCGAAGCCGCCTAACACGATATCCCGCACGTCGGCGCGGTCGTCGCCGTCGGTGTCGCGGAGCAGGATGAGGTTGGGTTCCTGGGCGACATAAACCCCCTCCGGAGCGAATTCGAAACCGATGGGCAGGTGGAGCTTGTCGGCGAAGACGGTTTCCTTGTCGGCGCGGCCGTCGTTGTTGGTGTCCTCGTAGATGAGGATCTTGTCGTCAGGCAGCCGATCACCGGGGCGGTAGGCGGGGTAGGTGGGCATGGTGGCGACCCACAGTCGTCCGCGGTCGTCGAAAGAAAGCTGCACGGGGTTTGCAAGATTGGGGAACTCCTTCTCGGAGGCGAAAAGCTGCACCTTGTAGCCCTCGGGGACGGTCAGGGCTTTTTCCGCCTCCTGGCCGTAGAGGTATTCCGGGCTGCCGTTTTTGTTGCTCGGCTTGTAATTCGACTCAACGGGCGGCAGGGGATGGGTCTTGGAATCGTCCACGCTGAGGTTGGTGGTTTTTCCGGAGGCGACGGCGTTGATGAGTTGATCGCGCAGGACCATCATCTCACGGGTTTTCTGGACTTCGTCCGGGTAGTTTTGCGGGCCGAACGGGTTGTAGCGTCCGCCGTGGCTGTGGACGCCGTTGAGGATGTTGTAATCGTTCTGCCAGAACCAGTTTTTCTGTTTGATGGCGGAGTGGACTTTGGCGGGATCCGCTTTGGGGGTCCGGGTTTGCTTGCCGTAAACGCCGTCCGCCAGGATGCCGGCGAGTTGCTGATAGCAAGCCTCGGTGGGGATGAAGCCGCTGGTGGTGAAGGGGCCCTCGGCCTTGGCGAAGAGCTCTTGGGTCGGTGTGAAAAGATCGACGAAGGTGAGCGAATGGCTTTTCGCGACGCGCTCCATGGCGGCGGTGTAGAGCTTGAGGTTGGCGTTTTCGCGGGTGCCGTCCGGGAGGTCGCGGGATTTTGAGAGGTTTTCGTAGGCGATGGGGGACACCAGCACCAGGCGCGGGGCGGCGCTGCCGTTGTAGGCCTTGCTCAAGGTGTGGCGGACGAAGGCGTCGAGCTCGGCCTCGTAATTCGCGACGCCATCCGGCCCGTCGAAGGATTCGTTATAACCGAAGAAGGCGACGATGGTGTCCGCCTTCAGGTGGGTGAGCCATTGGTCGGGCGTGGGGAAAAACCCCTTGCCCGAGTGGCGGGAGAATTCCGGGCGGAATTTCTCGGCGCCGGGGAAGGCCCATTGGGACTTGCGGGCGGGATGCGGGCGGAAGGCGGGCGTGTCACCGGGGCGGCCCATGTTGCGGATGACGAGCTGTTTGTCCGGATTGCGAAGATAAAACTCGGTCTCGAGGCGGCTGTAGTAAAGATCGCGCTCCACCAGGCCGTTGCCGAGGAACACGAGCTTTTCGCCGACGGACGGCGGGGCGACGGCCTGCGGACGCGTTACGGCGGCGGTGGCTGGCTCGTCGTGGGGGGCGTGACGTTCGGGATCAGAGTTTTTTTTTGAGCTGTCCTGAGCTTCAGGCTTCGGCGCTTTTTCCGGAAGTCCGGTGGCGGGGCTCTTGCCGAGACCGTAGTCGGCGGGCTTGAGGTTGAGATTCTTGTAGTAGTCCTTCGCGCCGATCGCGCTGTAGTTGGTCGGTTTGAATGCGTCGATGTAGCCGACGTCAGCTTTTTCCGGGACTTTCAGGCCGACGAGATGGAGGGAAGCGTTGACGACGAGGCGGCGGAGGTTTTCGTCGGCGAAGTCGGTGCTGGCACCCAGTGTGGTGCAGAAGGCCTTGCCCTTGGTGGTGCCGTTGGGCGCGGTGTATTCCCGCAGCCAGGCGAGTGGCATCATCGGGTTGTTT
>JBEDKU010000541.1:0-3528 GCA_041172045.1 Verrucomicrobiota bacterium
GATCGTGGAGGACATCTCGCTGGACACTCTTTCTATCAAACTCCAAAGGCTGACATGGATACCGGTGGTGTTTGACCCAAAAGAATGTTCATCATTGTTTCCGCGTTCCGGTGAACGAGAGGATTTGCTTGGAATGCAGACACCCCCGCACGATTCGCATATTCTCTTATATTGGTCCGGATTGCTTCCCTGTTCTTGTCTATTGCCACCCATCTTTTATGGTCTTCCCCATGTCAGCATCTTCGCGGCCGCGTCTTGGCGCTTCAATCCTTCTGATCCTTGCTCTTGCGGGTCGCACATCGGCATCTGCCGCTCCGCCGCAGGAAATCACCCCCGCGGCCGTCGACGCGGCCATCCGTCGCGGCGTTGATTTCCTCATCACCCATCAGAATTCGAACGGTTCTTGGGGCAGTGCCACCCGCACCAAGAATCTCAATATTTACGCGCCCTTGCCCGGTGCCCATCACGCTTACCGCGCGGGAGCCTCCGGACTGGCGTTGTCTGGAATCATCGACGCCGCCGATCCGCGGCCGGAGGTGATTTTGGCGATTGAAAAAGCCGCCGCCTGGACCGCCGCGGAGCTGCCGAAACTCCGCCGCGCGGATCAAACCACCACCTACAACGTGTGGGGCCATGCTTACGGGTTGCGCGCGATTTCCCGTCTCTATCTGCGCGAAACCGATACCGCTAAAAAGCTGGAATGGGCTCGCCTCGCGCAGGAACAAGTCGATCTCGTAGACCGCTACGAAGACATCAACGGCGGCTGGGGTTATCTCGATGTTTTCGATGAAATCACCACCCAGAAACCCTCCGGCATCCCGACTTCGTTTACCACTGCGACCGTCCTGCTCGCCATGGATCAGGCCCGCACCACCTTGGGAGTGACGCTCAACGACAAGCTCGTACAACACTCGCTCGTCGGGCTCAACTGGCAGCGCACGCCGGATTTTTCCTACACCTATTCCTTCAATCACCGGATGCGACCGCGCAGTGATATCAATCGCCCCGCCGGCTCGCTCGCCCGTTCCCAGGCGTGCAACGCCGCGCTCCGGGTATTCGGAGAAAAGGCCGTCACCGACGAAGTGCTGATCACCTGGGCCGACCGATTTCTCGCCCGTGAGGGTTTCCTCAGCAACGTCCGCAAGCGTCCGGTGCCGCATGAGGGCGCGTTCCGGATCGCCGGGTATTTCTATTACTACGGCATCTATTATTTCACCGAATCCGTGCGGCTCCTGCCGAAGGAAAAACACGCCGCCTACGCGAAGCAGCTCGCCGCGATTCTGTTGGAACGCCAGGAAAAAGACGGCTCGTGGTGGGACTACCCGCTCTATGACTATCACCAGCCCTACGGCACCGGCTACTCGCTGATGGCCCTGGCCTGGTGCCGGGACGCGATCAACGCCAGCAACTAACCGCCATGCCGCTCTCCCGCGAAATTGTCGAACAGCGCGCGATCAAGGCCGGAGTGAAAGCGTCGAAAAAACGCCATCACGTCGTTTCCGAGCAGGAGCTTCTCTCGCTGCGGGTGCAGACGATGCCGGCTTGGTTGAGGATTTCGCTCGCGCTGTCGGGAGTCGGCCTGCTTGCCGCGGGATGGTTCGGCTGGCCGTCAGAATCCAACACGATCCAAGGCATCGAGGCCGTTTGCGGGATTTTCGCGATTCTGTTCGGCTCGGTCGGGGTCCGCCGAACGCTGTCGCACCTTGTCGATTCATTCGATGCCGTTGATCTGGTCGGCAGCGTGCTGGAGGCGGTGGGTGAGGCCATTTCGAATATCGATCTTTAACCGCCGCCCCCCCTTTTATGGGGAAACCTTGAATTTCGCGTCCGGTGGCGGATGATTTGATGCATATTTGTCGCGATGCATCCGTTTTTGCGCGTTTTCCTCGCCTCATCATTCGTTGTGATCCCGGCCCAGGCGCTGATCACCGGGCCCTACGCGTCCGACGCGAACACCGTCCATCTTTTCCACCTCGACGAGGCCACCGGGGCCAGCGCTTCCGTCAACGCGGTGCCGGGCGCGGCCGGTTTGATCTCCTTCAACGGCGCGGCCGCCGCCGCCAGCACTACCGCCGCGCAACCGACGCTCACCACCGTGCTCGGCGCGACGGGTGCCGCGGATTTTGGAAACGCGGCGAACCTTGCCAACATCACCCACGGCCTCGGACTGGACCGCAATGGGTCGGGAGGTTTCCAGCCGGGAAATTCGACGACTGTCGCATCGGCCGATTCCTTCCAGCACCTGGACCTGGATGGAGCCGACGGCTCGTTCACCCTCGAAGCGCTGATCAACATCCCGGATCTATCCGCCAAAAGGGAGATCATCTCCACCGACAGCAGCCTGAACAACCGCTGTTTCCAATTCTACACCGACGCGGATGGCACGCTGAAATTCAACTTCATCGGTGGAAGCGGAGCCACCGCCGTGGCGACGATTCCGACCACCGGCGACCACGCCTTCGCCGCCAACCAGTGGTTCCATGTCGCCTATGTTTTCAACGGCTCCACTTCGACCTTCTACTGGACGCGCCTCGTCTCTACCAGCTATCAGGCCAATGCCCTGACCACCACCGGGACCGAGACGATGATGACCACTTACTCCGGCCCCCTCGTCATCGGAAACGAAGGCCGCAACGAATCGGCCGAAGGACTCCGCGGCCTGATCGACGAAGTCCGCGTCAGCAACGTCGCCCGTGGTGCGGGCCAGTTCCTCTTCGCCACGGACGGTTCCGCCGACGCGGATGGCGACGGCCTGCCGGACTCGTGGGAAATCACCCACTTCGGCAACCTCACCGCGCAAAAAGGCAGCGGCGATCCGGACGGAGACTTCGCCAACAATCTCCAGGAATTCTCCGCCTCCACCCTTCCCGCCGGCCCCTTGTCGTTCCCGGATACCGACACCGACCTGATGAACGACGGTTGGGAAATCTTCTATTTCACGAATCTCAGCCACACGGGAACTGCGGACAGCGATGGCGACGGCTCGACCGACAAGCAGGAACACGACGCGAACTCCAATCCCATCAACCCGCTATGGAGCGCCACCACCGCCATGCTCGCCCACCGCTGGAATTTCAACGGCACCCTAGCCGACAGCAGCGGCGGCGTCACCGCATGGATCCAGGACCCGGACTCCAACTCCGCAGTTGGCGGCGCGGCCACTCTCTCCGCCACGGACGTTCTGCTCGGCGGCGGCGCCAATGCCACTTCGGCCTACATCAAACTCGGCAACGGCGGCCTGCTCGCCGGACGCAAAACCCCCGTCACCGTCGAACTCTGGGCCACCCTCGTGACACCGCTCAACTGGGGCCGCATCTTCGACTTTGGCAGCGGCAGCACGGAATACCTATTCATGTCGTGGACCCGCGGCACCGTCACCACCCAGGACCGTGTCGAGTGGAAGGACGCCGCCACCATCGGCACCAACGACACGGTGGCTCCCTATACCTCCGGGACGCCCTTTCACATCGTGATGACCATCGCACCCCGCACCGGAGCGGCAGGTTCCACACGCGTCACCTGGTTCGC
>JBEDKU010000542.1:0-3422 GCA_041172045.1 Verrucomicrobiota bacterium
GCTGGTCCAGCGCGGCGAGCACCTTGCCGACCTGCCGGTCGGTGTAGCGCACGCAGGCGAGGTAGGCGCGGCGCGCCTGCAACTGGTCCGCCGCGGACAGCGGGCCCTTGGGAAACGGGGATTTGTAGCCGAAAAACTCCCCGCTCTTATGCCAGTAGTCCGAGTCCGGCTTTTCCGGATGCGGCGCGGGCGGCACGACGACTTTTTCCATGGCCTGCCAATCCCCTTTCGTGGCGACGAACGGCAGGTGGGGTTTGATGAAGCCGAGGCCCATGAAGAAGCGTTGCCCGCTCTTCTGGAGCGCCTGCAACTGCCCGACCGCCGCCTCCGCCATCAATCCGTCCGGCAGGTCCTCGTCGCGCTCCGCGGTGAACTCCATCAGATCGCGGTTGCCCTGACCGTCCTCGCGGTGGCGCCCGCCGGTGTAGGCGAAAAACGCCCCCCACCCGCGCTTCCACGGCCCGAACGGCGTGGCGAGCTCGTCCCACGCGTGAGGCAGTTCCGGCCGCCCGTCGCCCGCGCCCTTGTAGGTGAACACCCGTCCGTCCGCGGTGTGGGAAATCTTGCCGATGCACACCGTCCGGTAGCCGCTGCGCCGGAATTGCTCGGGCAAGGACTGCGCCCCGGCCAAGGCTTCCGGTGCGAGGGCCGCCGGGCCGTTGTAAAGCGCCTCGTTGTTACTGATGACGCCGGACTTGGCCGGACTCCGCCCGGTCAACAGCGCGTAGCGGGACGCCCCGCAGGTGGGCACCTGAACGTAATGCCGCGAGAAAACCGTGCCCTGCGCAGCCAGCCGGTCGATGTTGGGGCTCTGGACATAATCCACGCCATAACAGCCGAGTTCCGGGCGCAGGTCGTCGACGGCGATGAACAAGACGTTGAATCGATTGGTCTCCGCGGCGGCCCCCGCAAGCGTCGCAGCCAGTAGTGCTAACCCTATTCGATTCATGTCAGTTCAGTCGGGGTGCGGAGTGGCCTTGGTCGCGGAGTTTCTTCAGCAATGCCTGCAGCTCGGATACCTTGTCCGGATGCTTGGCGGCGAGGTTGTGCCGCTGGCCGATGTCGTCTTTGAGATGATAGAGCTCGATCGGCTGCTCGTCGTCCGGCGGCTGGTTGTGCTTTTTCACCCAGGCGGGCGGCGCTTGGCGCGCGGCACCGGACTCGGCGTCCACCAGCAGCCAGTCGCCGGAGCGGATCGCGTATTCCTTGGCACGGGTGTTATGGACCATCGCGGATCGCGGGGACGCCGGGGTTTCCCCCTTGAGCCAGGGAAGGAAATCGTGGGAATCCGCGGCGGCGTCCGGCGGCAGGGCGAAGTTCGTTAGCCCGGCCAGCGTGGCCATCAGGTCGATCTGGGAGATGAGCGCGTCCGTCACGGTGCCGGACTTGGTGAGACCCGGCCACTTGATGAGGAACGGCACGTGATGGCCGCCCTCGTAGATGTCGCGCTTGAGACCGCGGAAAGGCGCGGCGGACCAGTGGTCGTATTTTTCATCGCGGGCGTAGGCATAGATCTCGGGGCCGTTGTCCGAGCTGAAGATCACGATGGTGTTCGACTCCATGCCGCTCTCGCGCAAGGCGGTGAGCAGGCGGCCGCAGACATCGTCGGTCTGGACGACGTAATCGCCATACGCGCCCGCCTTGGATTTCCCGTCGAACTCATCCGTGGGGACGATGGGCGCGTGCGGCGAGGGCAGCGGGAAATAGAGGAAAAACGGCTGTTCCTTGCCCTTGCGCGAACGGATGTAATCCACCCCCTTGCTGGCGAGGGTGGGTAGAACTTGATAGAAATCCCAGTCCGAGCGACCCGGACCCGGACGGCATTCCCATTCGCCCTCCTTGGTGTTCTTGGGCGTGCTCTTGAAGGTGATGTCGGGGGGCACGGGCACGCGGTCGTCCTCGATCCACGCGTAGGGCGGGAAGTTGATGACGTTGTCGCCGAAGTAATGATCGAACCCATGGTCCAGCGGACCGCCGGGAAACGGCTTGCTCCAGTCGAAATCGGTGTGCTCGATGGACTTCTTCGGCGTGCCCGGCTTGCGGATCGCGTCCCAGTCCATGCCGAGATGCCACTTGCCGATGCAGGCCGTGGCATAGCCCTGCTGCCGCAGCATCGCCGGCAGGGTCAACTGCCCCGGCTTGAAAACTGGACCGTCGAAAGCTCCGGCGATGCCGTAAAAATCCCGCCAGTGGTGACGCCCGGTTAGCATGGCATAACGTGACGGCGTGCAGACCCCCGAGGAGCTGTGCCCGTCGGTGAAGCGCATGCCTTCCGCCGCGAGGCGGTCCAGATGCGGCGTGGGGATCTTCGAGGCGGGGTTGTTCGCGCCGAGGTCGCCGTAGCCCATGTCGTCGGCGTAGAGGATGAGGATGTTCGGCCGCTTCGCGTCGGCGGCGTGAAGAAATCCGGCGGACGCGGCCAGCAGCACGGCGATGCGGAGGAAGGAAGGAGGTTTCATGGCTTGGATTTTTTGGCGTTGGCTTTCTTGGCGGACGGATTCGAGCCGCGTCCGGTCGGCTTGGCGGCGTCATAGGCCGGATTGGGCACGGGGAACTTCGCGCCGACGCTTTTCTGCCAGGCGTGCAATTCCTCGCGAAGCTCCGTCACCCGCTCCGGTTGTTTGGCGGCGAGGTCGGTCTGCTCGCCGAGGTCCTGTTTGACATCGAAAAGCTCCACCCGCCCGTCTTCAAGCCACTCGATCAACTTGAAGTCGCCACGCCGGACGGCCGCGTTTGGCGCGCCGCCCTGGTTTCCATAATGCGGGTAGTGCCAGAACAAACCCCGCTCCGGCAGGCTGCCGCCCTGGAGCACCGGCATCAGGCTCACGCCGTCCAGCGTCTGGCCGGGTTGTGGTTTCACGCCCGCGGCTTCCAGCAGCGTGGGGAAAAAATCCGGGCTGCTGACCGGCGTGCTCACGACTCCCCCCCCCTTGACCACGGCGGGCCAGCGCACGATCAGCGGCTCGCGGACGCCGCCCTCATAGGCCCAGCCCTTGCCGCCGCGCAGCGGGAGATTCGAGGTGGGCGAGCCCTCGCTGGTAGAGAGTCCGCCGTTGTCGCTGGTGAAGATGACGAGGGTGTTCTCGCGCAGGCCGAGCGCGTCGAGCTTGGCGAGCACCTTGCCCACCGCCTGGTCCATCGCCTCGACCATCGCGGCATAGACCGCGTGCTCCTGCACCTGCCGGACCTCGCGCGGTTCCTCGCGGCCCCACTTCGCCGTTAGTCCGAGCTTGGCCCGCTTCTCCTCATACTTTTTCTGCAAATCCTCGCGCGCCATCAGCGGCGTGTGGACGGAATAAAACGAGAAATAGGCGAAGAACGGTTTGTCCTTGTTCGCCTCGATGAATTTCGCGGTCTCCTCGGCAAGGCGGTCGGGCAGATGCTCGCCCGCCGGTCCGTTGCTCAAACGGGGATTGTTATAA
>JBEDKU010000543.1:0-2637 GCA_041172045.1 Verrucomicrobiota bacterium
AGCCGGTTCGCGGCAGGGACTCAAGTTTGCGTTCCGTTCCGTAGTTCACCACCTCGATTCCGCCGATCTCGATGGTCTGCGGGCGGAATCCGGCGCGGATGGAGATCTGCGAACCGCCGGCGGCGAGCGTGCTGCGGGAGCTGAATGGAAAACAGAACTCCCGCCATTCGGCACCGGCACCCACGGTGATGTCGATGGATTTCACGTGCTCCGTGTCCGCGGTTTCGAAGACGAATGTCAGCTGTCCCTCGCCGGTTTCGTTGCGGCTCGCGGAGCATCGTAGGAGAAATCTCGCCCACAGCGTGTCGCCGCGCGTGACCGGGGTTACCCCGACCGTCTGCAACTGGAATTTCCAAGGGTCGGCCGGTTGTTGGATCGTCTCAAGGCGCCATACGCGCGACAGCGGCTGGCAGGTCAGGTCCGTTAGCGCGGCGGTGGCTTGGCCGGAGCGTGCGCCCGAGACTTGAAATCGTTCCAGAGACCCGGCACCGAGCACCGTCGTCCCGCCCGGAGGCGCGGCGGTGACTTCCAAGCCGAGGGTGCGCGAGACGAGCCACAGCGCGGTGAAAAGAATCGGAAGCGGCTTCATTGCGTTTTAGCCGTTGGCAGGGATGCCGCTGGGCAGGGCGGTCACCGTTGCCAGGCTCAGCTGGAATTTCATGGGACTAGCAGCTTCTTCTGGTCCTCCGGCAGCGGCTTGCCCGCGTTTTTCAGCAAGGTGGTGAGATACCTCGCGGCGTGGCCCATGGAGCCATCCGGGCGGAGCAGCCAGAAACCGCGCATCTCGTCGGCTTTGCGGGGGCGGCGGTCGGCTTTGGTGCCGTCCTTGGGCTCGTTGCAGTAGAGTTCCCAGTGGACGATCCACGGGATGTCCATAGCGAAAAACACCCCCATCGCGCGGTCCCACCACTCGATGATGTCCGCTTCCTTCGCCTCGTTCTCCGGCTTGCCGATCTCGCCGATGAAGACCGCGTTTTTCCCGAACGTCGGGCTCGGCCGCATGTGCTGGCGGATCAACTCGACGCCCTGCCAGGTCGCGACGGCGTCACTCATCCCGTCATAACTCGACCATGAAACCAGATCGAGGGTGACGTGTGGCAGGACGTGGGTGGTCAGTGTGGGAAGGCCCTTGGTGCTGTCCCAAACCCGGTTCACCTCCGCGGCATGATAGACCTTGCACTTCGAGTCTCCTGCTTCCTTCCGCGCCTTTTCGACGCCTCGTTGACGGGCCGAGAGCCAGCGGATGAACGCGTCACAACGACGTTTCACCTCGTCCGCCGGGACCTCGCCCCAGGTGCCACCTTCCTCGCGGCGCAGCATCCAGTCGCCTTCCCAATGCTGGAGAATGAAGGTGACGTCACGGTCGGCATAGGTCTTGAAAAGATGGGCGGCGACCTCGTGGAACTGGTCCTCCTCGTTCTCGAAATTGTTGTCACCCGCAAAGAAGGTCTGCTTGTTGCCGACGAGCGGAAACACTTCGAGGAAGATGGTGCGGAACGGCAGCGCGAGGGCTTCGACGTAGTCCTTGTGCTTGAGCACGTCCACCAGTCGTCCGCTCTTGAGCGCCGTGCTCCAGTCGCTGTGATAGCCATAGCCGGGCAGTTCGTCCTCGCGCAGCCAGAACTTGGCGGCGTTCATGCCAAGCCGGTGGATCGCTTCCGCGCCCTCGATCAGGAAGGGCTTGTCGGTGAGGTGATAGTGCCCGTCGTAATGCGTGGCGCCGAGCCGGTTCTTGAGATCGGCGGGAATCAGCCCGCCTTGCAGCGGCCGGGCCGCCCGCACGCGTTTTTCGATTTCGGCGGGTGAGGTGAGTTTGGGCGTTTCTGCCGCGAATGTCGGCGATCGTCCGAGGGCGGCAAGCGCGGCGGTCGCGCCAGCGTGTTTGAGAAAACTCCTGCGGCGGATGGGATCCATGGGGGTGGGTTTCAAACGTAGGCCGGAGTGCGGGCGGCTGGAGCGAACTGCATCACGTATTCCACCAGCGACGGGAAATCCGCGGTGGCGACGCCGATGCTCTGGTCCGCGCAGCCGTAATAAACGTAGAGCACGTCGTCCACGACCACGTTCGCCGTCGGGAATACGACGCCGTGGGGATAGAGCCCCTTCCATTCGAATTCGGCTTCCGGTTCCATGATCGGCTCCGGCGTGCGGGCGATTACTTTTGTGGGATCATCGAGGTCGAGCATCAACACGCCGACCCGATAGACCCCCTTGGAATCCACGGCATGATAGATCACGAACCAACCTTCGGCGGTCTTGAGCGGCGGGGTGGAGCCGCCGATCTTGCATTCCCAACTTGCCTGGCCCTTGGCCAGCAGGACGCTTTCCGACCAGGAGAGCAGGTCGTCCGAGAAGCTGATCCAGATGGCCGGATAGTCGGTGCCATACTCCGGTCCCACCCACTGCATCGGGCGGTGGAGCATCACGTATTTGCCGTCGATTTTATCCGGGAAGAGGATCACGTCCCGGTCATCGACATCCGGACGGGTGATTCGTCCGAGGCGGCGGAAGGTGCGGAGGTTATCGGAAACCAGCAGGCCGGAAGCCGTCATGTTATGACCGAAGAGCGGCGGCAGCGAGGGATCGTTGGGGCTGTAGGCGGCGTTGTTCTCGCTGAGCCAGTATTGTTTCGGCTTG
>JBEDKU010000544.1:0-2719 GCA_041172045.1 Verrucomicrobiota bacterium
GTCCGGACCTCTGACTGGAACACTCCCGACGGGCAGCGTCACCCGGACCTACACCGGCACAAGCACGAACACCTTCGATACCTTCGCCATCATGACAAGCAACGCCGCGTTGGATTACACGATCGACAATGTGGCCATCACCGTGATTCCGGAACCGGGCCCGCTGGGTCTGCTTGCCTTGGGTGGGCTTGCACACGTTCTGCGTCGCCGCCGGAGCATTTGATTTCAGGAACACCGAGCCGCTCACGGCCGGTCCCTACGTGCCGAGATATTTGGAAACCGCGTGCGCTCGGGAGTGGACGTGCAGTTTTCGATAGATCCGCTCGATGTGGCTCTGGACCGTGGAATAGCTGATATCAAGTTCCGCGGCCACTTCCTTGTAGGCGTAGCCCTTGACGAGCATTTCCAACACTTCGATTTCCCGGGGTGCCAGGCTTTCGGTCTCCGAGGTCTTGGCGCGGACATTCTTGAAGGACTGGACCACCCGGCGGGCAATGGAGGAAGTCATCGGCGCGCCTCCGGCGGAGGCGTCGCGAAGGGCGTTGATGAGTTCGCCGGCCTTCGGGGGTTTGAGCAGATAGCCACTGGCACCTGCGGCGAGGGCCTCGAAGATGATGTCTGAATCCTGCCTGACGGTGAGCATGATGACCTGCGGAGGATTCGGCCGGGCGGTGATCCGGCGCACACACTCGATGCCGTTCATCCGTGGCAGATTGACATCCATCAGGACGACATCCGGATTCAGTTTCGCCAGCCCCGTCAAGGCGTCCTCCGCGCTGGCGAAGGAGCCGACACATTCGAAGTCTTCTTCCTCCTCCAGGATCTCGGCAAGACCCAGGCGAATGTCCGGATCATCTTCCACGATCCCGACCCGGATGGGAGCGCCCGGCACGGGCTTGGGATCATCGGTCTTGGGGGCGGATGGATTGGCATTCCGGGATGATGGTTTCATGATGATTGCAAATTATACGTTAGTAGATGAATGATGCGTTTCAACCGTCTTTCCAGTCCATCGGAATGCGAAATTCGACGGTGGTTCCCTCGCCTGGGTTACTGCGGCGTGAGCACGAACCGCGGATTTGGCGGAGGCGGTCGGTCATGTTAAGAAGGCCGTCCTCGCCCACGGCTCCCGGTTTTTCCATAAAGCCTGCTCCATCGTCGGAGATGATGATGACGCATTCGCGTCCATGGGCCGTGACGCTGAGAGTGACTTCCGTGGCAGCGGCATGTTTGACGACGTTGTGGAGAACTTCCTTGCAGGCCAGATAGAGATGGTGCCTGACGGTCTGGGGCATGGCGATCTGCGGTATGGAATCTGAGACATCGAAGCGACAGCGCAGCCCGGCGCCTTCGGCGTAATTCTGAGTGAAGGATGCGAGAAACGAAATGAAGTTCGCCAGGGTGTCATGGCCCGGGTTGACGGCCCAGATGATCTCGTCGAGCGCGCGCGTCATTCCCTCGGCGGTGGAGAATATCACATTGAGGTGATTCACCGCGCGGGCCGGATTTTTCGTGAGGTTGCGTTCGACCAACTGGCTGCGCAGGGCCATTTGGGTGAGGCCGGAGCCCACATCGTCGTGAAGATCCCGCGCGATGCGGGCCCGCTCCGCATCCACCGCCTGGCGGCGCTCGAGGGCCTCGATACGACGGCGCGAGCGGCGGCGTTCCCGCGAGCGGACGATCCAGGCAACGATGCCAGCGGATAGAATAATGCCCGAGATCTTGAACCAGGTGGTCTCCCAGAAATAGGGTGTGATTTCCACGCCCACGCTGGCGGGCTGCTCGCTCCAAAGGCCGTTGCCGGTGGATGCCTCGACTTCGAAGCGGTAGTTCCCGGGTTCCAGATTGCGATAGACGGCCGAGCGGAGGACGCCGGTGTAGTTCCATTCCTGTTCGAGTCCCACCAGTCGGTTGCGGAACCTCAAGCGGTCCGGATCTTTGAAGAACAGGCCGCTGAACTCGATCTGAAGCCCGCCGGTGCCGGGAGGCAGGATGATTTTTTCAGGGTTGGGCGGCATGGAATCTCCATTCGCCATGATGCTCTCGATGAATACCGGCGGGCGGTTCTTGTCCGGCAGGAAGTCCTCCGGGCGCAGGCGGATGAATCCGTGGAGCGTGGCGAAGGCGAAACGACCGTCACTTGTGATCGACGGTGGGACAATGGTGAACACATCACTGGGCACGCCATCGGAACGATTGATCAACAAGGGGCGCAGGTCGTGAGGTTTGCTCGTCTCCATTTCCTGAAGCACATCGGAGTTGAGCACGGCCAGCCCGTTGTGGGTGCCGAGCCAGAGGCGGCCGTCCGCACCGAGGACCATTTGGGAAATGGTGTCGCTGGGCAGACCTTCGCGGGTGGTGGCTGAAATGAATCGGTCACCGCGCAAGAGCGCCAGCCCGCCGCCATCGGAGCCGACCCACAGACGGCCTGCCGGATCCAGATACAAGGACCGGATCACCTCGCTCAACAACCCGATGTCACGGCCGAAGCGGGTCCAATCGCCGTCCTTTCGCCGCAGCAGGCCGTTGCCCCTGGTGCCTAACCACAAGGTGCCGTCGGGTTCCTCGAGGATGGCCTTGATCGATTCGCGGCCACCGATGTGGGCGATGCGGGTGGTTTCATTTTCACCAAGCAGATAGAGTTCGCCGAAGCCGGTTCCCACCCAGATTCCCGCGGCGGTTTCCGTGAGCGCCCAGACTTCCTTTTGGGCGGACCCAG
>JBEDKU010000545.1:0-7769 GCA_041172045.1 Verrucomicrobiota bacterium
CAGATGCCGGTCAACCGCACGCGGTCGCCGCTGGCGAGCGGCGGGAGGTGGGCGTGGCTTTTGTTCGGGTGGAGGGCTTCGAAGAACTGACCGCCGGCGAGGAACTGGAGGATGCCATCGACCGGTCCGTCGCGCTGGCCGAGGAAATCTGCATCCAGGGTGACCCACTCGGCGTGGAGCGCGGAGAGGTCGCCGGTTTTGAAATCGAAGGATATCGGAGCGATGGGTGCGGACTCGCCAATGGCGGTGACGCGGGTGGCGCGCAAGACCGGGCGGAACGGTGCGACCGCTCCGAATCCCTCGGCCTCCACCCGGGTGCCGGGCCGCAGATGCCCGGCCTTGGCCGCCTGGACGAGGGTGCTGCCGCTGGAGTCCCGCAGATAGAAGCCCTTGGGGTCGTGCTGGGTGACGGTGCCTTGCAGGCGGACGAGGGTGGTCGGGCCGTAGGGGCCGGTGAGCAGTTGGGCAACGGTTAGTAACGGGTAGCTCTCGCCGTCTTCCCGGGGCGCGGTCTGGATGATGGAGTCGAAGAACGGGACGAAGAAATGCCGGTCCGTCATTTGCCGCTGGCGGTTGAAGATGGTGCCCATGACGCCGCGCAGGCGCACGGGGCGCTGCATCAGGGCGGCGGCCCTAGTCTCGGCGTCGGCGGTGACGGGCAGCTCCGCCTTGAAGGGGAGGCCATGGACCTCCACGGCCAGCGTGATGCGTTCGTCCGCGATCTCGTAGCCGGTGATGACCGCGGGGACTTCCACCCACTGCGAGTCGAGCTGGGGGGAGAACATTTCGCCGGCGCCGGGTTTGACCGGCGGCGGCAGCGGGTTTTTACCGAGAATTTTCACCCGGCCCTCCTTCACGCTCGGATAGTAACCGAGCGGATCGGACACGCCCTCGACCCGCACGCGGTCGCCGGGGGCCAGCTTGGCGGGTCTGCCGCTGGGGCGGGTTTTGATGAAGCATCCGGCGCTGCCGTCGTGCAGGAAAAAATGAAAGGGGGCGCTGGGTTCCAGTCCCACCACCGTGCCTTCGACCCGCACCGGCACGCCGGCGGCGGCTTCCTCCGCCGGCAGCGCGCGTAGCACCGCCAGGTCAGTGACGGGTTCCCGGGCGGACACCGACAATGTGACGAGGCAGGTGACAATAAAGGCGCGGAGGTCAACCATGCGAGACGAGTGCTATCACGGTTGGCGGGGGAGTCGAGGACTTCGATTCAAACAATGACGACGAGCCGACCTGGAGGAGGCGGAGTCCCGCGTGGGTGAAGTCCGGGAAACCCATTAACCGGACTTCACCCTGGGATTTGCCTCCCTCCAGAGGCAAAGGTTTCGACCTGCCATCAGGCACGGCGGCGGCGCAGCAACGCGAGTGCACCCAGGCCGCCGACCAACATGGCGGCGTCCGGTTCGGGCACGACGGTGACGATGCCGTTGGTTGCATTGAAAGTGGCGGTGTAGCCGTCGGCGAGACCGGTGACGTTGACCGTGCCGAAGCCGAGGCCGGCGTAGGTGTCGAAGTCGAAGATTTTCACGGATCCGCTGGTATTGAAGCCGGCTTGGAAGAGCAGGTTTAGGATGCCGCTGTTGAAATTCACCGTCTGGGTTCCCGTCACTTGGGCGAGCGCTAAATCATAGTTGCCGGAGCTGAAGGCGTTGATTTCGAAGTCCGAGATACTGTTGAGGTCCAAGGTTAGGTCTCCAGCCAGCGTCATGGTGCCGGGGCTGTTGCCAGGTGCGAACCTGCCGCCGGATTCCACGGTCACTCCGCCGACGGTGCCGCTGCCGCCGAGGGTGGCGGTGGTTTTGACGGTGGTTAGGGAACTGGTGGAGATGTTGCCGTTGATGACGAGCTTGCCGGCGTTGACGGTGGTCGCGCCGGTGTAGCTGTTGTTATTGGAAATCACCCAGGTGCCCGTCCCCTGTTTGGTGACGGGAAGAACTTCCACCCCGGATTCACCAATGATTCCGCTGATCGTATTGGCATCGGTCGATGCACCGCCAAGATACAGAGTTCTGCTCGTTGTCGTCAGCGTGACATTCCCCGCGATGGTCAGGGTTCCTGAAGCGCTTGAAATGTTGAGTGCGGGATTGCCATTGCTGAAGTTGATCGGGGAGAGGATCTGGTTGTTTCCACTCTCGTTGTTGATGCCGCCACCATCCGCCGAGCTTGATGAAACGAAGAAATCGATGTTCGCGGGCACGACGATATTGCCCGTGAGGTAGAGCGAACGGTTTGTGCCTTGCATGATCAAGCCCTTGGGGCCAGTGCCGAGCGCGTTCGAATGCCCCAGCGTGAGACGGCCGGCACTGATCGTAACGTTTCCGGTAAAGTCGTTGTCTCCAGTGAGAACCTGTGTGCCCGCACCGGTCTTGACGAGAGTCATGCCGGCCGCTCCATTTCCGATCACTCCGGAGTAGATGTTCGACTTTCCTGTTTGCGGGTTGAGCGTCAAACTGGAAACACCGCTATATCCGGTCACTGCGGTCGCGAGATTGACGGAGCCTTTCAGGCCGCCAAGTGTCGGAGTCGCTTGGCCGGTGACATCCAAGCCGACGGCGCCGGTAGATCCCGTGGTGTCGTAGGCGCTGTTCTGGAGCGCGGTGGCAATGCCCAGTGCAATCCTGCCATTGCTGATCACCGTATCGCCGGTGAAGGTGTTGGCTGCGGAGAGAGTCAAGATGCCTGCGCCCTCTTTGGTCAGCTTTCCTCCGCCATTCGTTGCCGCAGACTGGGTGATGGCGGTGGTGATGGCGAGATTGGTGGACGCGCCTCCGGATACTTTGAAAACAGCGGTGTTGTTGTCGATGATGTAGAATGAGCGGTCCGTGGTCGTGCTCGCGGCGTTGTAGTAGTCCAGCGTGGCGGTGCGGGTTTGGCCGGCTTGGCCGAACTGGATACGGCCTGCGGTTCCGAGCGAGGATCTTGTCGCGCTCGCGTTGATGATCGTATTGGCTTGAAGGGTTCCTTGGCGAATGGTGACTGAATTGCCTTCAGCGTCGGTCCCACTGAAGTTGCCGACTGCCGCCATCTTGAGGATGCCCGCGTCATCTAGTAAAAGACTGACGGTGCGCCCTGCGGTGGCGGCATTGTCAACGTTCTTGCCGCTGATCACCTCAATAGTGGCACCGCTTGTGGGGGTGAACTTCAGGAGTGCATTTCCCGCGCTTGCGTTCGAATTGAAAATCGTTCCGAGTTTGAGGGTGGTATTCGTGGCTTGATTGGAAAAGTTGGTGGTAGTTCCGCTTGCAGGTCGGATGAATTGAATCCCGCTCAAATCCTGATTGGTCGTCACTCCGCTGTTGATCGTCACGCCGCCGCCGTTGGGCACTGCCCATGTCGTGGTGGAAGCGCTGATCGTGTAGGCGGCGCTTCCCGCGTTAAAGACGTATGAAGCGAGAGCTGCGGGAGCGGTTGTAATGGTCGTTTTGCCATTCCCAGCACTATCAAAGGTCGCGGTGTTGCCAATGCCGGGCACGGGTGATGTGCTCCAGTTTCCGGTGGTGTTCCAAAGTGAATCCGCGCCGAGACCAGTCCAAGTGGCGTCTGCCGCGCTGGCGGTTTGGGACATTCCAACGGCGGCAAGGGTTCCGAAGAAGAGATTGAAGCGGGATTTCATGGGGATGGGCTTGCGAGAGGGTTTGCGGGGAGGTGGACCAAGGGTTTAAGCCGTGGAGCTTGGAGGGTTTGATGGGTGCCAGCAAGGTGCCGGGTCTCATCCTTTCGGTGGATGCCGGAAGGTTCGGGATTTGCCGCGCGAGGCTACTTGTCTTTGAAGAACCATCCCCAGATGTCGCCGTTCTGCGCGACGTTGCGGACGGAGGAATCGCGGAACAGCGCGTAGTAGGATTTGTCCTTGGGCGCGTATTTCGACTTCGCAAAGCTGTAGTCGTTGAACATGAGAAGATTGTTATGGGCCTGGCGCGAGACGGAGGTATAGCTACTGCTGCGCATGATGGCCTTCTGGCGATCGGTTCTTTCTTCGGCGGGCACGCTCGGATAGACCCACATGAAGGAACCCCAAAGCTTCATGGCGCTGGTGGAGCCCGGGTCGTAGTCCTTCACCGAGGGGACATCCCACTTCTGGGTGGACGCGAAAAACGCGGCGGGGTTCTGCAGGTAGCCGTCGGCGGGGCTGGATTTGTTATAGAGGAGTTTCGCGGGATTGCCGGCGCAGTACCTGTGGTCGGCCGCGCTGAGGGCGGGGGTGGACTCGCTGCTGGAGTCGCCGCTGCCGTCGCGGAAATACATCGGTTCGTTGTTGTTCACCTCGGCCGCCCATGTGGCGACGGCCACGCCGAAGTCACGCATCTGGGAGACGGTGCGGGATTTGTTAGCGGAGGCCATGCCACGCTGGGCGCCGACAATCACCAGGCTGGCAAGCACGACGATGATGGTGATGACTACCAGCAGTTCCACCAGGGTGAAGCCCGGGCGGACGAGTATGTTAGAATGGCGGGCTTTCATGGGTGAACCACAGCAAAGGGTGCTGTGATGAAGAGCGTGCCGCCGCCGCCGGTGCATCGCAAGGGGCGGATTCTCATCCTTTCGGTGGATGAGGGGGCGCGTGATACAGGCGCGTCAGTCGCCCTATCCGGCCGGGGGATCGGCGGGCAGGGTGATGAGGAACTTGGTCTCGCTGCCGGGCACGGAGGTGACGCTGATGGTGCCGTGGTGCGCTTCGACGGCGCGCTTGACGATGGAGAGGCCGAGTCCGGTGCCCTTGATTTCCTGCTGCGAGTGGTGTTTCTCCACCCGGAAGAAGCGGCGGAAAATGTGCGGCAGGTCGGCGCTGGGGATGCCGACGCCGTTGTCGGAGACCCAGATGCGGATGTGGCCGCCGGCGCGCTCGCAGCCGACGCCGACCTTGAGGCCGCTGTAGGGGTTCTGCTTGAGGGCGTTTTCGACGAGGTTGAAGAGGACCTGCGTCCAGTAGAAGCGGTCGCCCTGGAGCACGAGGTCCGGGTCCGGCATGGTGACGGTCACCTCCGCCTGCTGGTTGCGGATGACGGATTCGAGCCGCTCGAGGACGTCCTTGATGCAGGAGCGGAATTTGAACGGCTCGATCTTGAGCGCATTGACCTCGCCGGACTCGAGACGGGAAATGACGAGCATGTCCTCGACGATGCGCGAGATGCGGTCGGCGTGCTTGCGCATGATGGTGAGGAAGCGGCGGGCCATTTCCGGCTCCTCGATCATGTCATCGTCCAACAGGTTTTCCAGATAACCGTTGATGATGGCGAGCGGGGTGCGGAGCTCGTGGGAGGCGTTGGCGACGAAGTCCTTGCGGACCTGTTCGATCTGATGTTCGGCGGTCACGTCGCGGATGATGACTCGGGTGGTGGGATCCTGTCCGTCGGACGGGCGGGAGAGTTGGGCGGCATCGATGATCCAGGCGTTGACGCCGCGGTTCTCGAGATCGCCGCGCGGGGAGGTCTGTTGGGGAAGGACGACGCGCGACTGCACCGGCTCGCCGGTGGCAAGGCAGCGGAGCAGGGCGTCGGCGAGGCGGGGGTCGAGGAAGGCCTCGCGGACCGGGCGGTTGACGAGTTCCCGCGCGCCGAAAAGCGCGCGGGCGGCCTCGTTGGCGAAGCGGATGTTCGCGTCGGAGTCGACGAGCAGGAAGGCGTCGCCGAGGGCGTCGAGCAGGAGGTTGCGCTCTTCGCGGGCTTTTTGGAGATCGAGTTCAAGACGGAGTTTCCAGGCGTTGGCTTGGGCTTCCGACTGTTGCCGGGTGCCACGGTTGCGATAGATGAGGAGGGCGAGGGCGGCGAGAGCCGAGAGGGCGGCGATGATGGAGATTTCGGTGGTCATGCGTCGGCTTTCGCAACGCGGTAGCCGATGCCGCGCACGGTTTCAACCCAGACCCCGTGGGGACCGAGTTTTTGCCGGAGGCGCTTCATGTGGGTGTCGAGCGTGCGGCTGTGGGTGGCGTCGCTGTAGCCCCAGACGGTGCGGAGCAGGTCGTTGCGGTCCTGGGGTTTTCCCGGGCGCTCGCAGAGGAAGAGGAGGAGCTTGAACTCGGTGGAGGTGAGTTCCGCGGGTTCGTTGGCGAGGTAGAACTTGAGCGAGTTTTTATCGAAACGGAATGGACCGTAGGAGAAATTCACCGCGCCGGGAGGGGCCTCGGAGCGCTTGAGGATGGCCTGGACGCGCAGCATCAACTCTTTGGGGCTGAAGGGCTTGGTGAGGTAGTCATCGGCCCCGGCCTCGAGTCCCTGGATGCGGTCCTCGGTCTGGGCGCGGGCGGTGAGCATGATGACCGGCGTGTTGGCGGTGCGGGTGTCGCGGCGGAGCTCGCGGAAGACCGAGTAGCCGTCGCGGCCGGGCAGCATGAGGTCGAGCAAGATCAAATCAGGCCGCTCGCGGAGGGCGATTTCGGTGCCTTCGATGCCGTCGTGCGCCTTGAGGATTTCATAACCCGCCCGCTGGAGGTTGAAGCCGATCAAGTCGGCGATGTCGCGCTCATCCTCAACAATCAGAATTCGATGCATTTCGTGGTCAAGGTAGCGGGCGGGAAACGACCACAAGAATCCATTGGATGTGACGATTTGGTCACAATAGGTCCTTGCCGACGTAGCTGCCGGCTTGGGTGGTGCGGGCGATGCCGATCTTGACGCCGGCCTCGATGGAGGTGTTCACCCCGGTGCGGACGCCGTCGCCGAGGACCGCGCCGAACTTCAGCCGGCCGGTGTTGACGGGTTTTCCCTGAATCATGGAGACGTGGTGGCGGCCGTCATGGCGGTGGTTTTCCGTGCAGGTGCCGGCACCGAGGGTGACGTGGGTGCCGATGATCGAGTCGCCGACGTAGCATTGGCGGGAGATGTAGGTGTTGTTGTAGATGATCGAGTTCTTCACCTCGGCGCCGTTTCCGACGTAGCAGTTCGCGCCGATGCTGGTGGCGCCGCGGATGTAGGCGTTCGGCCCGATCTGGCTGTTCGGGCCGATGACCACGGGGCCCTCGATGACGGTGCCGGGGAGGATGCGCGAGCCCTTGGCGAGGCGGATGCAGCCGCTCAGGCTGGCCAGCGGGCTGACCTCGCCGAGCAGCGAGGTTTCATCCATGAGGGCGAGCACCTCCTCGTTCATGCGGAGCAGGTCCCACGGGTAGATGACCGGGAAGCAGTCGGCGTCGGTGACGATTTTGTCAACGCAGTCGGTGGGTTGGTCGGAGCCTTTCCAGGCGAGGATGTTGCCGTCGCTGTTGAGCAGGCAGGCGCTGTTCGGGTTTCTGCCGAGCAGTAAAAGCGCGCCGAGTTCGATCCAGTTGTCGAGCGGGATGCGGAGGGTCCGCGATTCGGCGTCCTTGGGATCGACGAGTTGCAGGCCGGCGCGGCGGAGGTCCGCTTCGAGCAACTCGCGCATGGGCAGATTGGCGATGAGACAGGCCCCGAGAGCGCGGTTGGAGGTGATTGGTGCGCAGAAGGCGGGATTTCGAGGAGGTAGAAGCGTCGCTTGCATGGGTTAACGACAGTCCATCACGAACCGTGTGGGGATTAAACGAAAATCTTGCGGATCGCATGGAAATTGGCGGCGAGGATTCCACCGGAGCGCCAGTCTCCAGACTCGCTGCGAAAGGGGGGCGTCGGAAAGTGGGCTGCGCCGCGGGGTCTCGGTCGGGTATGGAGACACGCGGTCCGGGGCGTCACTTCCAGAGGGTGGTGATGAAGGCGTCGGCGTCGGTGAGGATGCGGTCGCGGTGGGGGGAGGGGCCTTTGCGGTATTCGTAAACGGGGTGGCCGGCTCCTTCAATGAGCTGGAGCTCGCAACGGACG
>JBEDKU010000546.1:0-6031 GCA_041172045.1 Verrucomicrobiota bacterium
ACGCCAAGGAACTCGCGGCGAAAATGCCCGGCGACCTCAAGGTCTGTTATTTCGTCAACTCCGGCTCCGAGGCGAACGACCTCGCCGTGCTGATGGCCCGCGCCTACACACAGAACTTCGACGTGATCGCCCTGCGCAACGCCTACCACGGCGGCAGCCCGAGCTCGATGGCGCTCACCTCCCACCACACCTGGAAGTTCAACGTCCCGCATTCCCACGGCGTCCACCACGCGATGATGCCGGACAGCTACCGCGGTCCCTTCGGCATGGACGATCCTGACGCCGGCAAAAAATACGCCGCCGACATCGGCGAAACCGTGCGCTACGCCACGCCGGGAAAAATCGCCGCCTTCATCGCCGAGTCCATCCAGGGCGTCGGTGGCAGCGTCGTTTTCCCCGACGGTTACTTGAAGGAAGCCTACGCCCAGGCCCGCTTCTTCGGCGGACTGTGCATCGCCGATGAAGTGCAGGCCGGCTTTGGTCGCACCGGCACGCATTTCTGGGGATTCGAGACCCAGGGAGCCATGCCCGACATCGTCACCATGGCCAAGGGCATCGGCAACGGCTGCCCGCTGGCCGCCGTCATCACCACGCCGGAAATCGCGCAGGTTCTCGCCACCCGCATCCATTTCAACACCTTCGGCGGCAATCCGGTGTCGATGGCCCAGGGCCGCGCCGTGCTGCGCGTCATCGAAAAAGAAGGACTCCAACAGAACTCGCTCGAAATCGGAGCTTACCTCACCGCCGGATTCCACAAGCTCGCGGAGAAACATTCCCTCGTCGGCGAGGTCCGCGGCAAGGGCCTGATGCTCGGCGTGGAACTCGTCAAGGACCGCGGCACCAAGGAACCCGCCACCGCCGAGTGCGCCGCGGTGTTCGAGAAGTGCAAGGACCTCGGCCTGCTCATCGGCAAGGGCGGACTCTTCGGTAACACGCTGCGCATCAAGCCGCCGATGTGCATTCACCAGGCCGACGCCGACTTTATGCTGGAAGTCATCGACGAGGCTTTGACAGGTGTATGAGAAGTCGCGATGGCCTTGGCATCACCCGCCAGCAAGGCGCCGTTGATTCGCTTCGACAAAGCTTCAGCTCGCGTCACCATGCTCCGATGCACGCCATCCGCCACCTCGCGCTCGCCGTCATCGCCGCCTCAACCCTCTCCGCCGCGGCACCTCCTAACATCATCTTCATCCTTAGTGACGACCTGGCCCAGGGCGACGTTGGAGCCTATGGTCAAAAAATCATTCAAACGCCCCGGCTCGACCGCATGGCTGAGGAAGGCACCCGTTTCAACCAAGCCTACTGCGGAACTTCCGTTTGCGCCCCAAGCCGCGCCTCGCTGATGACCGGACTCCATTCCGGCCATTGTCCGATCCGTGGCAATTGGGAAATCAAGGAGGAGGGCCAGAAACCCCTTCGCGCCGAAACGGTCACTGTGGCGGAAGTCCTCAAGTCGGCCGGCTATGCCACCGGTGTCACCGGCAAGTGGGGAATGGGTTTCTTCGACACCACCGGCAGCCCGCTCAAACAAGGCTTCGACCGCTTCTACGGCTACAACTGCCAGCGCCACGCCCACTCCTATTTTCCCCACCTTCCTCTGGGATGACGACAAGCGGATCGAGCTGCCAGGCAACGACGACGGCGGCAAAAAAACCTACGCCCAGAATCTCATCCAAAAGGAAACGCTCGACTTCATCCGCGCTAACAAAGCCAAACCGTTCTTCCTCTTCTACGCCATCACGCTGCCCCACGGTAAGCACGAGATCGACAACCTCGGCCTCTATGCTGACAAGCCATGGAGCCTGGAGGAAAAATCCTACGCCGCCCAGGTCACACGTCTGGATTCCGACGTCGGCGGCGTGATCGATCTACTCAAGGAACTCGGCATCGACGACAACACCCTCGTCATCATCGCCGGTGACAACGGCTCCTCGTTTTCGCCGGAATCCGCGATCGGCAAGCGTTTCAACCAAGCCGCCAACGGACTCCGCGGATACAAGCGCGGCCTTTATGAAGGCGCGCTCCGCCAGGCCTGCATCGCGCGCTGGCCCGGCAAGGTTCCCGCCGGCCGCGTCTCGGACGAACCGTGGGCCTTCTGGGATTTCCTTCCTTCCGCCGCCGAACTCGCCGGGGCCACCATCCCCGCTGAATGCAAGACCGACGGGATCTCGCTTGTCTCCCACCTCAAAGGCGGGCCCGCACCAAAACGCGAAGCGTTCTATTGGGAACTTCACGAAGGAAAACCGATCCTGGCAGTCCGCTTCGGCGGCTGGAAGGCCGTGAAAAACGGCCCACAGGCGTCGATCGAACTCTACGATCTCACCAAGGACCCCGGCGAAACCACCAACCTCGCGAAAAATCATCCCGACATGATCGAAAAGGCCGCGGCACTCATGAAACAAAACCACAGCCCGTCACCCGACTGGCCACTCAGCGGTCCGTCGCCCCAGCGACTCGCCGACCGCCAAGACAAGGCCAAGAAAAATCCGCGCTGAGCTTCATCCGTCCCATGTGCGGCCAGGCCGGGCGGGGACCGGAAACTCCTGTGACGTGCCCGATTGGCACCACGCGGACGAACTCTATCAAATGTGCTCGTGACGGCCCCGCCGATTCCCTTGGACAAACCGCCACAGCCGCCTACTACCGGTGTCGTCAGCAGAGTGTCCCGTTCATTTTCTCTGCTTGCCGTCGCCATACACCTCAAACCAAATTGGAAAACATGAAAACCACCGTATCCCTCAAGACGGCATGGACTCGCGGGATGGCACTGGCCGTCGCACTCTTCCTGCCGTCCGCCGCGCAGTCACTATCGGTCGCACCCGCGACCGCAAAGCCGGCACAGCGACCCAACATCCTTTTCATCATCATGGATGACACCGGGATCGACCAGTTGCGCGCCTTCAATCCGAAGGCCCCGACCACCGCGCCCACTCCGGTGCTCGACACCTTGATCAAGAACGGGGTGTCCTTCAGCAATTGCTGGACCATGCCGGAGTGCTCGCCCAGCCGGAGCTGCTTCTTCACGGGGCGTTTCCCGCTGCGAACCGGCGTCAAGGCCGCCATCCTCAGCTACGACCTGCCATCCTCCCAAGTCTCACCCTATGAAACCACCACGCCGAAGGTTCTCGCGCGGGCGGGCTACCAAAGCGCCATGGTGGGCAAGTTCCACCTCGCGGGACCGGACAACAATCCGGCCGGTTCCCAAACCCCCGCCCGGCTTGGCTGGGACTACTATAACGGAAATCTTCAAGGCGGCCCGCCGTTCATCGACACGACACTCGGCGGACAGACCTCCGACACCACCCTCTATCCGAGCGGCTTTCCTTTCGGACCCGCTCGCGGTGTCTGCTGGTTCCAGGGAGCGCAGGACGTCATCTACTGCGACGACAACAAGGGCGCGGGATACACCGGACAAGAGTGCGTGCAAGCGGGCGGCATCCCCGCGCTGACCGCCAGCGGCGGATTCGCGCCAACCATCGCGGAGGCGACGATCCAGCCGGTGTTCACCAATTACAACGGCTACTATGTCTGGCCACGGGTGATCAACAGCGGAAAGTCGGTCACCGCGTCCACCTCCCGGGAATACATGACCACGGCCCAGACGAACGATGCCCTCCAGTGGATCCGGTCTCAATCCAAAAAAGGCCGCGTGGGTCCTTCCAAACAACGGCAACCGTGGATGTGCACGGTCAGTTACGATGCCATCCACACGCCTTATCAGGCCCCTCCCACCAGCCTCTATCCACCCGGCTTCGTCTGGCCTGCGGACGTTCCTGTGGGCAACACCACCGCCGCGCAAATCAAAATTGTCAGTGACCTGACCTTGTATGCGATGGACCATGAGATCGGCCGACTGCTCGTCGGTGCGGGCCTCGCCCGCCGCCTGCCGAACGGTCAACTGGTTTACAAGCCGGAGGCCACCAATACCATGGTCATCGTGATGGGCGACAACGGCACCTTTTTCTCGAGCGTGAACGCTCCCTACAACCTGCTCCGCGCGAAAGCCTCGCCCTATCAGACAGGGGTTTCCACGCCCTTGATCATCTCCGGCCCCCTGGTCCGCAAACCCGGACGCACCGTGGACCACATGGTCAACGCCGTGGACCTGTTCGCCCTGTTCGGCGAGATCGCCGGTCAGGACGTCCGCGCCGTGGTGCCGAAGTCACACGTGCTCGACTGTGAGCCGATGCTTGCCTATCTGAAAAATCCGGAACAGCAGGCGTTCCGCAAGTTCAACTATACCGAATTGGGAAGCACCGTTCCACCCGGAGTCAAGACCTGGCCATCCATCTTCAAGATCGGCGGAGCCTATGTCGGCAACGATTTCCTCTTCAACACCGAGCAGCTCTGCGTCGATGACGGTGGCGAGTGGTTTGGCCCGGGGGCTCCCGTCGTTTATGAGTCCTCCTGCGACGTCCGCGCCAACGTCTATCCGACCCTGACCATTCAGCCGAGCGAGGTGTGGGCCGTCCGCAACGAACGGTACAAGCTGGTCAAGTCCGTCCGCGCCGCCTGCGATTCAGACCTCAATCCCTACGAATTTTACGATCTGCTTCCCAAGCGGCGGCCCGCTCCGTTGAACCCGCTGGGTCTCGACAATTCCCCCGACAACCTCCTGAGCCGACCCGCGCTGACTCCCGAGCAAAAGTCCAACTACGTCGCACTGAAGGGCGTGCTCAACGGGATCCTGAAATCGCAATCCGTCTGTCAGGGAGACGGCAACCTGGACCGGGTGGTTGACGAAAAAGACATGGAAGGGGTTCAGAAATTCTGGGGTCAACCGAGTGTTTTCGATTTCAACAATGACGGCACGACCGATCAACTCGACGAGGACACGGTGACCGAAAACTTCGGGAACAAGTGCCGCCCCAGTTAGCCACAGCGCCTCGTCCGGGGTAGCGGCAGTCACGACTCGCCATCTGTGAGGTGGGGATTGCCGCGCTCCGAGCAGGGGTCACTTCCCGGGAAGCATCTGCCCGCTCGAATCCCAGGTGATTGGTGCCGTGCAGGAACTGCCATTGTAAACATACCCGGTCAGACAGCCATCGGGAGTGAACGTCAGTTCCCGCTCAGTGCCCGGGATAAAGTAGGTTCCCTTGTAGAGCGGACGATAAGCCGAGTAGTCCAGAGCACCGGCACTGACTTTCCAATTGAATCGCGCGGGGTCGTTGGGATTGGTGACAAAGACCGCGGCACTCGCCGACCACGGCTCCCGCAGTTCGATTTCCGCTTGGGATCGCTTGAGAATCTCCCGTTGCGGGGCGGTGTAGTTGCTGCAGCCTGCGACAACCACAGGGAGGAAAAATAGGAGCGCACGCATGATCTGAGGGGTTGATGGTTGGGTGATGCCGGAAAACGTCATGAGGACACTTCCAACACCACCTACCCCTTAACGCAGAATCGCGCGCGCTGCAAAAAGATATTGGAGCACCCGGAAACGGGCTTCCCGCCCCCGATCCAACGGGGGCGTTGCCCGCGTCACTGGTTCGACTTGTCGAAGGCCGCGTCGAACGCGATCTTGCTCGTCGGGAAGTCCACGCTGCGCACGAACGCCGCCGCTTCCTCGCCGCCATGCACGCGGTCCATGCGGATGTCCTCCCACTCGACCGAGAGCGGTCCCTTGTAGCCGACATCGTTGAGCGCGACGATGATGTCCTCGAACTCGATGTCGCCATGACCCAGCGAACGAAAGTCCCAGAAGCGCCGGGCGTCGCCGAAATTCGTGTGACCACCGAAGACGCCGACCGAGCCGTCGCCGTGGTTCCACCAGACGTCCTTCATGTGGACGTGATAGATGCGGCTGCCGAGGTCGCGGATGAACTTCACGTAGTCCACGCCCTGATAGCCGAGATGCGACGGGTCGTAGTTGAAGCCGAAACGCTTGTGATTTCCAACAGCCGCCAGCGCGCGCTGGGCGGAGGCGATGTCGAAGGCGATTTCCGTCGGATGGACTTCGAGCGCGAAGTTCACGTCGAGTTTTTCATAAGCGTCGAGAATGGGCAGCCAGCGCTTGGCGAAGTCCTTGAAGCCT
>JBEDKU010000547.1:0-19208 GCA_041172045.1 Verrucomicrobiota bacterium
GGCACTGGTCGAATTGAGCGGATTTGTCGAAGGCGAAAAGCGGCAAGCCTATCTAAATCTAGCAAGGCGACAACTCATATCGCTTTCTTCACCCGCCTATCTGGCTGCCGCCGGACTAAACGGAAACTTTATCCTCATGCACAGCGTCGGCAATCTGCCGGCAAAAGCCGAAGTGGACGTGCCGTTGAACTACGCGGACTACTATTTCCTCGAAGCGCTCCTGCGTTATCTAAAGCTGGATCCCGAAAAGAAATGACAACCTCTCTTTTCCAAATCCCGCTTCTCTGGATCACTCTCGGCACAATGCTTCCCGCGGCAGCCGATCCTGTTCCGAATCCAGCAACACCGCTTTCGATTCCGGGCAGCGAGCCATTTGTCTTCCGCAAGATCGGAGACACCGAACTCCGCCTTCATGTGGTGAAACCCAAGGAATGGACTGCCAACCAGTCACGTCCTTGTTTGGTTAGCTTCTTTGGCGGCGGTTGGGTGTCCGGAACGCCTGAAAGCAGCATCCGCTGGGCCAAGTGGGCCGCGGGGCTCGGGATGGTCGGGATCGCGCCGGACTATCGGACTCGCTCGCGGTTCGGCACCAATCCGGAAGACTGCGTTTCCGACGGTCGCGAGGCAATCACATGGATCGAGGCTCATGCAGCGGAACTTGGAATCGATCCAAAAAAGATCGTCGTCCTGGGTGGTTCCGCCGGTGGCCATGTCGCCGCATGGACAGCCATTCCTGCGCCAGGGCCTGGCAAAAACGACCCGCCGCCACCATTCCAGCCCATCGGCATCATCCTGCTCAACCCCGTCACCGATACCAAAGAGGGCGGCTACGGCGGACCCAGAAGATTCGGCAATGATCCCGCACGCGCCCTTGCCTGCTCGGTCACCGATCAAATGCCTGACAAGATGCCTCCATCGATCGTGTTTCACGCAACCGCGGACACGACCGTGCCCTACGCCAATTCCGTCACATTCCGCGACAAATTGGTTTCCCACGGCAACCGCTGCGAATTGATCACCTTTGAAGGACTCGGACATTCCTATAACTCCAGCAAGTTCGGCGAGGCCGGGAAACAGGCGGACACCAAAACTCACGACGATGCCGGCGCCTTTATCAAAAGCCTCGGACTAACCGGAAAGTCCACAACTACAAACTGATTCGATCATCACCCAAACATGAGAAGCTTCATCATCCTGGGAGCGGCACTGCTGTCGTTCAATCCGCTCCACGCGGCGGAAAAGAAACCCAACGTCCTGTTCATCGCTGTCGATGACCTTCGCCCGGAGCTGGGTTGCTACGGAAACACGCTCATCAAAACACCGAACATCGACCGCCTCGCCGCGCGCGGTCTTGTGTTCAACCACGCCTATGTCCAGCAAGCCGTCTGCGGGCCGTCCCGCACTGCGGTCATGACCGGCAAGCGTCCGGATGCCACCCGCGTCTGGGACCTGGACACCCACTTCCGCATCGCGATGCCGGATGTCGTTACGGTTTCACAACACTTCAAGATGAACGGCTATCACGCGGCCGCCCTCAACAAGATCTATCACCGCGGCCTCGAGGACGGCCGCTCGTGGAGTGAGCCGCATTGGTATCCTAACGGAACCACGGTCGATACGGATCTGAAGGACTGGACCAAGCAGATCAAAGCCAAACACAGCGTCGTCACCGAGGAATACTCCATCGCACCGTCGGACAAGCCCGCCGACCGGTCAAACGGCAAGGATGGAAAAGCCGGACCCGCTTTTGAAGTCAGTTCCAAGGCCGATGACGAACTGCCGGACGGAGCCACCGCCGCCGAAGCCGTCAAACGCCTGCATGAATTGAAATCCAAGTCCGAGCCGTTCTTCCTCGCCGTCGGTTTCCTGAAACCGCATCTCCCCTTCGTCGCACCTAAGAAGTATTGGGACCTCTACGATCCCAATCAAATCCCCGTGCCTCCCACCGATCACCTGCCGGAAGGCGCGCCTGACTATGCCGGTCACACCAATGGCGAACTTCATGCCTACCCGGGAACGCCGGAGGCAAATCCCATCCCGGCAGACTATGCCAGGAAACTCCGCCACGGCTACTATGCCGCCATCAGCTACACCGACGCCCAAGTCGGCCGTCTGCTGGACGCCCTCGACAAGGAGGGGCTGTCCGACAACACCGTCATCGTCCTGTGGGGCGATCACGGCTGGCAGCTCGGCGAACACGGCCTGTGGCACAAGCACACCAACTACGAGATCGCCACCCGTGCCCCGCTGATCATCAGTCTTCCCGACAAGCAATCCGCCGGAAAGAAATGCGAAGCTCCCGTCGAATTCGTGGACATCTATCCGACACTGGCAGACGTTTGCGGGCTGCCAGCTCCAAGTGATGTCGATGGCGCCAGCCTGAAGCCGTTCTTCGCCAACCCCGCCGCCCCGGCGATCAAGGTCGCGATCAGCCAGTATCCGCGCAAGGCCGGGAAAACCGGTGGCGAAAAACTCATGGGTTACAGCATCCGCGACGCCCGCTGGCGTGCGGTCTTCTGGCGCGAGCTCAACGGCACCAAAGTCATCGATACCGAACTCTACGATGAGAAAAACGATCCAAACGAACTGGTCAGCGTCGCCGGAAAGCCGGAGAACAAAGCCATCCTCGATGCCTTGTCGAAGCATCTGCCTGCCGCCATCCCGCGCTCGGAAAAGACCGCGCCCATCTACAAGAAGAACAAGCTCGTCTCGCCTGCATCAGGTGAAGAAAAAACCGGAAAAACCCCAGACGCCGATCCCTCAGACCGGAGCGCGAAGTTTGACAAAATTGACAAACAGAAAGCCGGCAGTATCTCGCGAGCCGATTACATCGCCGCCCAGTCAGATGCCGCAGAAGCCACCAAACGTATCGACAAGTGGGATGCCAACAAGGACGGCATCCTCACCCGCGATGAGTTCGTCACCCAGGGTGGCAAGAAATCCAAAGCCCAATAAGACTCATTTCCATGAAAACATCCTTCCTTGCGCTGACCGCGCTGGTTCTGGCACCTTTTCCGGCCCTGCAGGCAGCGGAAACCGCCGCCGCGCGGAAGCCGAACATCATTCTGATACTTGCGGACGATCTCGGCATCGGCAACGTCAGTGCCTATGGTGCCGACAATTTCAAAACACCTAACATCGACGCCTTGGCGAAGTCCGGAACGCGTTTCGAGCGCTGCTTCAGCGCGCCTGTCTGTGGTCCCTCGCGAGCCGAGTTGATGACCGGTCGGTATGGATTCCGCACCGGCATGACCGGCAATGACAAGGACAGCGCGAAGATCATGGCTGCGGCCACCGAGATCATGATCCCCAGAATCCTCAAACCGGCGGGCTACGTCACGGGCCAGGTCGGCAAGTGGAGCCAGGTGCCACTGGAACCGAGTGATTGGGGGTTTGACGAATTCCTGCGATTCAAAGCGAGCGGTGACTATTGGAATACCCAGGAGCGGGCCGAGAGCTATACCTTGAACGGCAAGCAGCTGCCCCTGGCTGACGGTGAATACCTGCCTGACAAGATGAATGATTTCGCCGTCGACTTCATCACCCGCCACAAGGACGAGGCGTTCTTCCTTTACTACCCGATGTCGCACGTCCACACCGACATCCTTCGCACGCCGGACAGCGCACCGGACAGCAAGGATCTGTTCATGGATAACATCAACTACATGGACAAATTGGTGGGCAAACTGACAGCCGCGCTCGAGCGCTTGAAACTGAGAGAGAACACCATCGTTTTCTTCGTCGGTGACAACGGCGTGCATCCTGGAGAAAGCGACCGTTCGACGATCCGCGGCAGGCGGCTTTCCGGAGCCAAGGGCTCGATGCTGGAAGGTGGCAGTCTTGTCCCATTGATCGCCAGTTGGCCCGGGACGGTAGCGGCTGACAAGGTTTCTCCGGACCTAACGGACTTTTCGGATTTCTTCCCGACACTCACCGAACTCGCTGGCGGCAAACTGCCGGAAGGCGTGACGATCGACGGCAGGAGCTTCGCGCCGATCCTCAAAGGCGAGGCGGGAAACCCGCGTGAATCCATTTTCGTGCAACTCGGGAGAAACTGGTATGCCCGCGAAGCAGGTTGGAAATTGACTCAATCGAACGAACTGTTCGACATGAGCGATGCGCCTTTCGTCGAGAAAGCCGTCGCTGCTGATTCGTCCGACCCCGAAGCCGTCGCCGCCCGCAAGCGCCTGCAGGCGACTCTCGCCCAACTCAATGTCACCGCCGGCAAAATCAGCCATGGCGATGGCACCGGTAAACACGAGGAGAAGCCCGAGAAATCAGCCAAGAAGGAGAAAAAGGTGAAGGATGAGACTCCTCCTGCGCCTGTTTCACCGGAGCCGGCGACCGAAACGGGCGGCCCTGATGACCGTGGCGCGAAATTCGACAAGCTCGACAAGGGCAAGACCGGCAAGGTGACTCGTGAGCAATACCTTGCAAAACAGTCCGACCCTGAAAAAGGCGCCAAGCGCTTTGATAAACTGGATACCAACAAAGACGGCGCCCTCAGCCGCGACGAATTCACGGCAGCTTCCGCCAAATAACCGCCTGATTTCGAAACCTTGTTCGTGAAAAACCTTTTCCACTTCACCGGCTTCCTTCTCTGCAGCGCCCTATCGGCGACCGGGATTTCTTCGCCGGCGAATGGACGGCTTCTCTACCAGGATGACTTTGACAAGGATCTGTCGCAGTGGGTCGTCGAACAAGCGCCGAAAGGAACAACCCGTCTGGTCGATGGGAAGCTGGACATCGACGATGCCGCGGGCTGCACGGTGTGGTTCAAGCAGCGGCTAACAGGACCCGTCCTGATCGAGTATGAGGCGACCATGATCCAACAAGAAGGCCCCAACGACCGGGTCAGTGACCTGAACTGCTTCTGGATGGCGACCGATCCCAAACATCCTGAAGACATTTTCATCAACACCAGGGAGCGCGGAGGAGACTTCAAGAAGTATGACGCCCTCCGGCTCTACTACGTCGGCTACGGAGCCAACGAAAACAAGACCACCCGGTTCCGGCGTTATCCCGGCGACGGATCAAAGCCCCTGCTGGCGGAACATGATTTGAAAGATCAAAAGTTGATGAATGTCCCCAACAGGAGATTGAAGATCCAACTCATCGCCGATGGAAGCAGGATTCAATACCTCCGCGACGGCGAGGTCATTTTTGACTTCACCGACAAGGAACCTTTCCGCGAGGGGTGGTTCGGATTTCGGACCTTGCGAAATCACCTGCAGATCGATCAATTCCGGGTCTATCAGCTCAAACAGGAACGATGAATCCATCCATGATAAATCCTCGTCCGCGCATTCTATGCGGACTTCTTCTTTTGTTCGGACCCGGCCAGGGCTCGCTCTGTGGCCGCGAGGCCGTGGTTCGACAGCTCGTGGAACTGCAACGCGCCTTGAACGCGGCAAGACCTGGCGATTTGATCACGCTCAAGAACGGCGAATGGAAGGACGCGGTTGTTTCGATCGACAAGGGTGGATCGGCAAGAAACCCCCTGGAAATCAGGGCTGAAAGTCCGGGAGGAGTCACCTTCACCGGGGGATCATCGCTGGTGATCAACGCCCCTTACGTTACGGTCACCGGCATGCTCTTCAACAAAGGCGGGCTCAAGGAGAATACCAACGTTGCCTCGGTGATTGAGTTCCGATCCCACCACGGAATTGTCAATAACTCCGCGATCGTCGATTACAATCCCGCCTCGTTCGATACCAAATATTATTGGGTCTGGTTCAGCGGTGACAACAACGTCGTGGACCACTGCTATTTCAAGGGTAAGAGCAATTTGGACCCCGTGATCGGCAACGATCTGGAAGAAAGCCGGCACAACTCGGTGCGGCACTCCTATTTCAAGGACATCCCCTATGCCAAGGGCAACGGCCGTGAAATCATCCGCGTCTGGGGTTCCGGGAAATACGAACAGAATGGAGACGATGGCGCGTTTTTCACGATTGAAGGGAATCTCTTCGATCACGCGGATGGCGAAGGTGCGGAAATCATCTCCCTCAAATCCAACCAAAACACCGTCATTCACAACACCGTCGTCGCCAGTCTCGGCTGCATCAACATCCGGCGCGGGAACTTCAATACGGTGAAGGAAAACATCATCCTCGGGCAAGGTCTCGCGGGTGCCCGGGGATTCCGGATGTCCGGTGAGCACAATCTGGTTCAGGGGAATTTCGCTTCAGGTTGTGAATACGGCATCGAGGTTTCTTGCGGCGAACACATCGCGAGTTCTCTCACCGCGGACTATCATCCGAATTTGAAAACGAGAGGGGTCAAAAAGGAGGGAACCAGCGTTCCCACCTATCCTCAGAACAAGGATGTCACCATCATCGACAACGTGATGGTCGGCCATAGCGGAGCGGATCTGGCGGTGGGATCGGACTACAAGGCTCACTGGCCGGAATCGCAACAAGTGCTGCTGCCGGAAGAATGCATCATCAAGAACAACCGCTTCATCCGGCCAAATGGCGGTGTCTCGGTGATCGGCACGGTTCCCGGTATGAACCCGCCCTTGGATCGCTTCACCTTCAAGCCCAACCAGTATCTCGGGAACGTTCTCATCGGTGGGGCATGTTCCTTCGTTCCTGCGGCTGGCGGATTCAAGGCGCAGCGTCTTCCGCCAAGCTGGTCCGAATCCCGCGAATTGGGGAAACTCAAGCCACTCACCCCGCTTGAAGTCGGGCCGGATTGGGTGCGTGGCAGGAAATCGTGATCTCATGTTTCTTCACTCGTTTCAACCCAGCCAACCTTTTGAACTCAGAATCCGTGGAAGCCGCGTCCTCGTTTCATCCGACTGTCGAATGGCAGGAAAATCCATAGACTCTCACGAGGAACAATGCTGATGGCCCGAAAACACCCGATATCGACTCCTGTGAAACCCGCATTATTTACGCTTTTCATGCGAAAAATCCTGCTCGGAGCCTTGCTTTTCCTCCCCCTGATGAGCCTCAACGCCGCAGACGCGCCAAAGAGGCCGAACATCATCTTCATCCTCGGCGATGACGTCGGGCTGGGTGACATCGGCTTTTCCGGAGCCGACAACTACAAGACGCCGAACATTGATGCCCTGGCGAAAAGCGGAACCCGCTTCTCCCATGCCTACACGGTTTCCTTGTGTGGACCCTCGCGCGCGGCGATCATGACCGGGCGTTACGCCTTTCGGACCGGTGCCACCAATCAGGATGCCGTCGGCCAAATCAAGCCGACGGATGAAGCATTCACTCCTTCGATCCTCAAGCCTGCTGGCTATGTCAGCGCGGCCATCGGCAAGTGGAGCCAGTTCCAGCTTACCCCGAAGGAGTTTGGTTTCGACGATTACCTGGTGTTCAAAGCCAGCGGGGTCTATTGGAACACCCAGTCCAAGGGCAAGGAATACTGGGTCAATGGCGAGACCATTCCTCTCCGTGACAAGGAATACATGCCCGACGTGATGCACTCTCATCTGGTCGATTTCATCACCAAACACCACGATGATCCCTTCTACGTCTATTACTCCATGTCACACATCCATGCGGACATCCTTCCCACCCCGGACAGCGCCGCTGATAGCAAGGATCTCTACAAGGACAACATCGCCTACATGGACAAGCTCGTCGGCAAGCTGATTGCGGAACTGGAACGGCAGAAGCTTCGTGAGAACACGCTGATTGTTTACTTCGGCGACAATGGAACTGCAAACAAGCTGGCGCCCACATCCACCGTCGGAGGCCGGCGTTTGTCAGGCGCGAAAGGGTCCATGCTGGAAGGGGGAAGCCGCGTGCCGATGGCCGTCAGCTGGCCCGGCGTCGTGTCAGCAGGCAAGGTTGCCGAAGATTTGATAGACTCGAGTGATTTCGTCCCGACCTTCGCGGAACTCGCAGGCGCGAAACTGCCAGATAACGTCGTCATCGACGGGAAAAGCTTCGCCTCCCAGCTGCGCGGTGACAAGGGCACGCCACGCGAATCGATCTTCATCCAGCTTGCCCGCAAATGGTATGTGCTGGAACATCGCTGGAAGCTAACAGAGTCCGGAGAACTCTTCGATATGAGCGGGGCACCGTGGGCCGAGACCCTCGTGCCGGCCGCAACCACGGACCCTGATGCCGTGGCAGCCCGCAAGCGCCTTCAGGCCACTCTGGATCATCTCAACCCTGCGGGAGGTCATCTGGACAATGGCGATGGTTCCGGCAGACACGCTAACAAGGCGGGAAAAAAGAAGAAAAGCAGCTCCGACGAGGAAGAATAACCCTATTCAAACTCGGTTTCCCTATTTCCATCGCCCCATCCATTCACCGATCATGAGATTCCATCATTTGCTAATTACCACGCTGACATTCACCGCCGGCGCGCCATTACTGACCGCCGCTGAATCCCCACCGCAGAAGCCCAACGTGCTTTTCCTCATCGTGGACGATCTCCGCCCGGAGCTCGGCTGTTATGGCCAGGACTACATCAAGAGCCCGAACATCGACCGCCTTGCCGGGAAGGGCATGGTTTTCAACCGCGCCTATGTGCAACAGTCCGTTTGTTCGCCCTCCCGCACGAGCGTGATGACCGGTCTGAGGCCGGATAGCACCCAAGTGTGGGACCTGGTGACCCATTTCCGCGAGGCGAAACCCGATGCGGTGACGCTCCAACAGAATTTCAAGAATCACGGCTATTTCGTACAGGGGATGGGCAAGGTTTTTCACGGCAGCCTTGACGATGCGCCATCGTGGTCCGTTCCGTGGCAGGTTCCCAAGGCGTCCGTTTACGCGCTTCCGGAGAATGCCGCATTGAACGAGGGCAACAAGCAGGGCGAACCCGATACCACCCCCAAGGCCAAGAAAGCCAAGAAGGGCAAAAAGTCGGACAACGATGAAGGCACTCCCGGATCAAAGGCCAACTCACGGGGCTCCTACTACGAATGCGCCGACGTGCCGGACAATACCTATCAGGATGGAAAAGTCGCGGAGCTGGCGGTCAAGACTTTGGGTGACCTCAGCAAGAAGTCCGAGCCCTTCTTCCTAGCCGTCGGCTTCATCAAGCCGCACTTGCCATTCGTCTCACCCAAGAAATACTGGGATCTCTATGACCCAGCGAAAATCAAACTCGCTCCCAATCCGTTCCTGCCCAAGGGTGCTCCGGATCACGCCATCAATCCAAACGATGGTGAGATCCGCGCCTACAGGGGAGTTCCCCCGCAAGGACCATTCCCTGACGACGTCGCCCGGAATTTCAAGCACGCCTACTACGCGGGTATCAGTTACACGGACGCCCAGATTGGAAAAGTGTTGGATGAACTCGACCGCCTTGGCCTGAGCAAGAACACCATCGTCATCCTGTGGGGCGACCATGGTTGGAAACTCGGTGAACATAGCGCGTGGGGCAAACACACCAATGTGGAGAACGACACCAACGCCCCGCTCATCATCTCCGTTCCCGGCATGAAGCATGCCGGTGAGCACTCCAACGCACTGGTCGAATTCGTGGACATGTATCCCTCCCTGAGTGAGCTGGCAGGTCTCCCGCTGCCGGCGGAAATCGAAGGCACAAGCTTCAAGTCCCTGCTCGAAGATCCGAAACTTCCATGGAAATCCGCTGCATTCAGCCAGTATCCCCGCGGCGACAAGCTGATGGGCTATTCGATGCGCACCGACCGCTATCGACTCACCGTCTGGCTCGGACGCGATGATCATTCGAAAGTCGACTCCACCGAACTCTACGACCACCAAACCGACCCCATGGAGAACACCAACATCGCCAATGATCCAGCGAATGCCGAGCTCGTCGCGCGGTTGATGGAACAATGGAAAAAGGGATGGAAGGGTGCGAAACCGGCGGTGGCCCCCTAATTGATCCGTTGAACATGAATCGTTTTTCCATCATCAAGGTACTCGGGATTTCCTTCGCCGGAATGCTGGCGGTCTTGGACTGCAGCTCTGCGGCGCCTGAACAACGCCTTTCCGACGGCTGGGAGTTCTATCAGGGATCCCTCGGCAGCATCTGGGAGATTTGGCGCGGGGACAAGGCCACCGACAATGTGGCTTGGACGGCAGTGACGCTGCCCCATTGTTTCAACGCCCGCGATGCCGTTGATCCGGATGTCCGTTACTATCAGGGATCCGGTTGGTATCGCAAGCTGCTCGAGGTTCACAATCCGTTCCCCGGTGGTCGCACGCTCATTCACTTCGATGGCGCCGGTCAGAAATCCGAGGTCTTCGTTGGTTTGGAAAAAGTGGGCGGGCACACGGGTGGCTATGATGAATGGTCGGTGGACATCACGGATGCGGTGGCCGATTCCAAAGACAAGGTTCAACTTGCCGTCCGTTGCGACAACTCACGCGATGCGGAAGCGATTCCTTCGGACCAAAGCGACTTCAACCGTTACGGCGGACTCTATCGCCATGTCACTTTGACCTATCTTCCGGCCATCTCGCTGGAACGTGTCCATCTTCAGCCCTCCCTCACCGCTAATGGGCCAGCCTCCGTGAGGCTGCGCACCCGCCTGCTCAATCCCACTGGCGCATCGGATGATATCGAGCTCAATGCGGAGATCTCCGATCCTTCGGGAAAGACCGTCCACAGGTTCTCCAAATCTCTGAAACCGTGGACCGGGGACAAGGAGATCGAGGCGTTCCAGATTTCAAATCCGGAACTTTGGTCACCTGGGAAGCCGGCACTCTATCACTGCGTGGTCACTTTGAGATCCAAACACGGCGAGCAACAGGTCTCCGAGCGATTCGGCATCCGCACCACCGAGTGGGTCGAACATGGTCCGTTCAAACTGAACGGCGAACGCCTGCTGCTCCGCGGCACCCACTATCACGAGGACCATGCGGGCGTCGCGGCTGCGGTGCCTGACGATGTGGTGCGGCAGACGCTCCATGCCATCAAGGACATGGGGGCGAACTTCGTCCGTCTCGGTCACTATCAGCAAGCACCGTTGGTGCTCGATCTTTGCGATGAACTTGGTCTGCTCGTCTGGGAGGAAATCCCCTGGTGCCGTGGTGGACTGGGCGGCGCGGCCTATCAGCAGCAATGCCGGGACATGCTGAGAAACCTCATCGACCAGCATTACAACCACCCTTCCGTCATCCTCTGGGGGCTTGGCAATGAGAACGATTGGCCTGGCGATTTCAAGGAATTCGACACCAAGGCGATCCAGAGTTTCATGACGGAACTCAATACGCTGGCCCATCAGCTTGACCCCTCGCGCAAGACCAGCATCCGCCGCTGCGACTTCTGCAAGAACATCGTGGACGTCTATTCGCCAAGTATCTGGGCGGGTTGGTATGGGGGGAAGTATAGCGAGTATCGGAAGTCGACGGAGAAGGCGATCAAGGACACGCCCCACTTCTTCCATGCTGAATACGGGGGCGACAGCCATGCTGGCCGTCACTCTGAGGATCCTGAGAAATTTCTTGAAGAGGTGGCCACCGGTCAAGGAACTGCCGAAGTGGGCAAGGCCTACAAAGGCACTGGCGGTCCCGCGCGTGCCTCCAAGGATGGGGATTGGTCCGAGAGCTACATCGTGAACCTTTTCGACTGGCATCTCAAGGAGCAGGAAACCATGCCCAATCTCACGGGAGCGGCGCAGTGGATCTTCAAGGACTTCTCGACCCCTCTGCGACCGGAGAACCCCGTTCCGAGAGTCAACCAAAAGGGGGTTGTGGAAAGAGATGGGACCCCCAAGGAAAGTTATTATGTTTTCCAGAGCTATTGGGCGGAAAAGCCGATGATTCACATCTATGGCCATTCCTGGCCGACACGCTGGGGAAAAGCCGGCGAGGAGAAGGTCATCAAGGTGTATTCAAACTGCAGCGAGGTGGAACTGTTCCTCAACGGCGTTTCCATGGGAGTGCATTCTCGGGACAGCTCCAAGTATCCTGCGGCTGGACTCAGTTGGACTGTTAAATTCAAGGAAGGTGCCAACATGATCAAGGCCGTTGGGCGCAGCGGGGATATCAATCTCACCGACGAGATTCAACAGAACTACCAAACCGCCGCTTGGGGTATACCCGCCAGACTCGAGTTGAAGGAAATCTCGCGCCACCAAGGGGTCGCCACCATCGAGGCTTCCGTATCGGACGCCTCGGGGATCCCCTGTTTGGATGCCTCCAATCTCGTGCGTTTCGGGCTCACGGGAGACGGTCGTCTGTTGGACAACCTCGGCACCGCCACAGGCTCACGCGCGGTTCAACTGTCCAACGGTCGCGCCCGGATCAGCATCAAGGTCGAAGGACCTGCCATCGTGGCCAGCGTTTCCTCCCAGGGAATCGGAACCACTATCTACCAACTGAACACCAATCCATGAAACATTATTTATCTGCTGCGATCATCGTTCTTGGAATGGGATTCAACGCTTATGCCGCAGAACAAACTCCAAGGTATTTTGGCGCTTCCCCCTCCGTGCTGATGGATGTCAGAAAACGGTTGGCCAACGATGATTTAACCCTGCGGCCCGCCCTCAAGGTGCTCATCAAAGATGCTGAAGAAGCACTAAAGACGCCTCCGCCCTCAGTCGTTGAAAAAGGCAAAACTCCGCCGGGAGGTGATAAGCACGACTACATGACGGCCGCGCCCTATTTCTGGCCGGATCCCAGCAAACCCGATGGTCTTCCCTACATCCGGCATGACGGGAAAGTGAATCCTACGAGCCGGGGCTTGGACTTCGACCACGCACGCATCGGCCTGATGGCCGCCAACGTCGAGGACCTGGCGCTCGCCTATTATTTCACTGGCAATGAAACCTACGCGAAGTCCGCGGCGAATTACCTCCGCGTGTGGTTTCTGGATCCCGCCACGCGGATGAATCCCAACCTGAACTATGCCCAGGCGATCGCCGGGAAAAACTCCGGCAGGGGTACCGGAATCATCGAAGGCAGGAACCTCGTCATAGCCGCAGATGCCGCCGGACTTCTCGCCGGCTCCTCCGCGTGGAAAGAAATGGATCAGAAGGCGCTCGATGAATGGATGTCAGCCTATCTCGACTGGCTCCTAACAAGCAAGAATGGGTTCGATGAGGCGGCCGCCACGAACAATCACGGCACCTTCTACGATACTCAGGTCGTCAGACTGGCATTGATCCTGAATCGACCGGAACTTGCCAGAAAAGTCGCCGAGGAAGCCAAGGCGAAACGAATCGCCGTCCAGATCGAACCCGATGGCAAACAGCCGTTGGAATTGGAGAGAACATCAGCACTCGGATACTCGAAATTCAATCTGGAGGCAATGTTCGAACTGGCCACATTGGCGGAGAGAGTCGGCGTGGACCTTTGGAACTATCAGAGTCCGCAGGGAGGCGGTATCCGCAAGGGTCTTGATTTCCTGCTGCCTTATATCGACTCCCCTTCAAAGACATGGCCGTACAAGCAGATCAAGAAGATCGATCTGGAAAGCTTTGCGCCTTTGCTGGCGCAAGCATCAAACGTTTACGGCGATTCAAAATACGGTAATGTCCTTTCACGGATGGAAGGACTTGGCAGCAAGAGGATGAATCTCCTTTATCCCATTCTGAAATCACCGCTGGATGTGGCGGCCATCGACCGTTTCAGGATCCTGAAAGCCGTGGAACGCGCTCTGGCTCTCAAGCCGCTAAGCGTCACGACGGTTCGCGCGAAACTGAGTGAGGGCGGATCCAACGATTTCTATTCCAACGGCGACTATTGGTGGCCGGATCCGTCAAAGCCAGACGGTCTCCCCTACATCCAGCGCGACGGACAAACCAATCCAGAGAATTTCGACCAGCACCGGATGATGATCCGCGAGCTGCGTGACTCGGTGGCCGCTCTCTCCGCCGCCTATCAACTGACAGGCGAGGGGCGTTACGTGAGCAGGGCCGTGGATCTGCTCCGGGTGTTCTTCCTTGATCCGTCGACCCGTATGAATCCTCATTTGACCTATGCTCAGGCCATTCCGGGAGTCTCCAAGGGCCGAGGTGTCGGCATCATCGATACCCTTCATTTGATAGAGATTCCTGTCGCTGTCGAGGCGATCCGGAAATCCAGCGCCTTTCCGCCAAAAGTGGCTGATGGCCTGAGAAAGTGGTTTGCCGACTACGTGGACTGGATGATCACCAGCAAGAACGGTCAGGAAGAAGCGGCTGCCAAGAACAACCACGCCGTCGCGTTCTGGCTGCAAGTGGCCGCGTTCGCCCGATTCACTGGCGACGAGGCGCGTCTCGCCGAGTGCCGCCGGCAGTTCAAGGAGGTCTTTGTTTCCAATCAGATGGCGGAGGATGGAAGTTTCCCTGCGGAACTCGCAAGAACCAAGCCATATGCCTACTCGATCTTCCAACTCGACAACATGGTCACTCTTTGTGTCCTGCTCTCCGGACCTGATGAGAATCTCTGGACCTACAGAGGACCCGGAGGCCGCAGCATTTCCAAAGCGGTCGAGTATCTCTATCCATACTTGGCCGACAAATCGAAATGGCCGCTTAAACCTGATCTGCAGGCCTGGGACGGCTGGCCATCCCGCCAACCGAATCTTTTGTTCGCTGGCAGGGCTCTTTCCAATGAATCCTATCTCGAACTTTGGCGCAAACTTCCTCCTGATCCCATCGACCCCGAAGTTCAACGCAATATCGCCATCACCCAACCCCTGCTTTGGCTGGAATAGGTTTTCCGGGAGAATATTGAAAATGGCACTGTTGTCGCATCCACTGTCCTCGTGTCCTTCTGTCCAACTCACCAAATGTGTTTAAACACGGCACCCTCCATTTAAAAATACAACATGAGGCATACCGAATGGATGAAATAATTCGTCCGGATTGTCGCACCAGGTTCTGAATAACCGGTCGGCTTTATGGTCTTCTATCCTTTGTTTTTCAACGATAGCATCTGTTTTTCCGTCCGTCCAAACCCATGAAGTTCTTTGACCTGCTTCTCCTGATCCTGCAATCGGCAGTTTGCAAGATATTGCCTGGAGCGCTCGGCTCGCCCTTTCCTCAGCCGTTCATCTTCCTGGGTAATCTCGTGCGCTCCATGATCCTGCCTCTGCTGGCAGTTGCATCTCTCTCCACGAGTCATGCGGCCGACCTGCTGATCGAGGATTTCGAATCTTACACGACAGGTGTTTCGATTCCGACGGTCGCCGCCGGCACCTCTGTCAGCGGCGTGAAGTCATCAGGCCAAATCACGGTGACCCCGGGGGTGAGTGCGATTGGATCCGGCGGAAAAGTCGCGTGGCTGAATGACGTGATCGCGGGCACCGGCGGAAGCGGCCAGCTGGAGATCAATGCCGGCCCAAGCGCGCGGACGACCTTGGTCGTCGCCTTCGACATCTACAACAGCGCCACCCCGACGGCGGAGGGAATTCAACCGGTCAACATCGGCCTGCTCGCATGGAATAGCGCTGTCGCGACCGCCGGAGGTTCCAGCGCGAAACGGATCGCCGGGGTGACGTTCAATCAATTCGGGTCACTCACCACTCCGGTTTTTTCCGTGCAAGGGACGGGCACGGTCTACACCGGGACATACACACTCGCCAACAAGCAGTCGGTGAAGATCTACGCGAATGACCACGACACCAATTCCATCAGCTACATCGGGCCGGACGCGGCTTTTCGCACGCTGAATGCCAACAGTTTTTCGGTCTTCCTCAATGGCACCTTTGTCATTGCCTCAACGTTCAATTCATCGGCCACTGACAACAGCGGGGTGCTCCTTACCGGTGATAGCAATCTCGGCCGCGTCGGTTTCAATACCTCTACCACCAACCTCGGCAGCTGGCTGATCGACAACGTAGTCATCTCCGACATGCCGGCCGGGGTGCTGCCGCCGGCCCCCGTAATCACCAGTTCCCTAGCGGCCAGCGGACAGATCGGGAACGCCTTCAACTATCAAATCACGGCTACTAATGCTCCTGCTTCCTATAAGGCGACCGGTCTCCCGGCAGGACTCAGCGTGGATACCGCCACCGGAGCCATCACCGGAACTCCTGCAGCCAGCGGGACTTCGAATGTCACCATCTCCGGGAGCAATGCCGGTGGCACGGGGTCGGCTACGCTGGTCCTTACGGTTTCGGCGGCCGCTCCCACGATCACCGGCGTTCTCGCCGCCAGTGGGCAGGAGCTTGCAGCCTTCAGCTACCAGATCACGGCCTCCGGATTTCCGACATCTTATGGAGCCACCGGCCTCCCGGGCGGACTCGGCGTCAACACGACTACCGGAGCCATCACCGGTTCTCCCACTGCCTCCACTGCGGGAACGTATCATGTGGTGATTTCCGCCACCAACTCTGGCGGCTTGGGATCGGCCACGCTGGTCCTGAATGTGATCAGCCAATACGATGCTTTGAGAATCAGGTGGATGAACACGTTGATTGCGGATGCAAGCAGAGACAAAAGTGCCTCCAGCATTAACACAAGGGCGTCGGGCTATCAGACGGCAATGCTCTATACCGTGAGTGCGATCAAGGTGACCAACGGGGGATCAGGCTACACGAGTGTTCCCGCGGTGGTCATCACGGGAGGCAGTGGCGGTGGTGCCACCGCTACGGCGACGATCTCGGCGGGTAAGGTGACGGCAATCACCGTGACGAACGGAGGATCGGGTTACACCACGAGCCCTACCGTGTCCCTCAGCGGCGGAGGGGGCTTCGGTATCACCGCGACGCCGCTGGTGGCCATCTGGAGCGACCTGCCGCTCGCCGCGCAGACTGGAGTGAGCGCGGATGTGGCCTCGGGAAACATCGCTTCCTCATTCCAGCGCTTGGAAGATATGGCCCAGGGTTACGCGATCCCGGCCTGCGCGCTTTATCAGAATGCCACGCTGCTCGCCGCCATTCGCGACGGGTTGGATTGGATGACTTCGAATGTTTATACTCCGACCGGTACGCTTTTTGGAAACTGGTATGATTGGGAGGTTTCCTCGCCCCAGGCTCTCAACAACACGGCGGTGCTGCTCCTTTCCAACACCAGCGCCTTGAGTACGGCGCAAATCGCCACCTACGTCAAAGCGGTCTATAACTTCGGGCCCGACAGCGTGAACCAAAAGGACTACTTCTGGTGGGGTGCGCTGACTGGTGCCAATACTTCAAACGCGGCGCTCACCATGGCGCTACAGGGAATTCTATTGGGCAATAACACGACCACTGTCACTCGTTACTGGCACGATACCACCGGTCATCCGGTGAATCCTCAAATCAACTACGTCATCACTGGCAGCCTGCTGCTGGACGAGGCCCAGGGCAACTTGAGCGGAAACAACCCCCTTGATTGGGACGGAAGAAGCGTCTTCACCGACGTGACAAGCGGAGATGGATTCCATGCCGATGGTTCCTTTATCTTTCACGGAAACATTCCTTACACCGGTCAATACGGCCAGGAGTTGGTGGACAATATTGCCATCCTGGTGAAGATGTTGTATGGCTCGGCGTGGGAGATCACCGACCCGGAGGTTTCCAACATCTATGACTGGATGACGGATGGTTTTGCGCCTTTGATGTATCACGGTGCCATGATGGACATGGTTCGCGGCCGGGCGATTGCTTCATCGGCCTCCGACGGTCTCAGCGTCGGGGCCAAAGTCATCGAAAACTTTCGGCAGGTTGCTGCTTTTGCCCCCCCCGCCAAAGCGGCCGAGCTGAATGCATTTGCGGATTCGCCCCAACTGCCGCCAGGGCAATTTCACTTTCCAAGCATGGATCGGGTGGTCGCGTTTCGCGACGGTTTCGGGTTCGGCCTCGGCATGTCGTCCACTCGCGTTGGCGGCTACGAGATCAACACGACCTCACCGACCAATCTCAAGGGCTGGTACACCGGTGCGGGGGCGACCTATCTCTTTCTAGGAGATGCCGACTCCCAGTATGTCGACAACTACTGGGCGACCGTCGACTGGTATCATCTTCCCGGCACCACAGCTGAGATGAATGCCACCCCGGATGACGCGGTGACGGATCAGAGCTGGGTCGGCGGAGCGCAAGTCGATCGAACCTATGGCGTGGCCGGTATGTCCGCGCATCCGGCCGGCACCACGTTGGTGGCCAAAAAATCCTGGTTCATGCTCGACGACGAAATCGTCTGCCTCGGTGCCGGCATCACCTGTACGACCGCCGGTGATCAGGTGGATACCACGGTGGAGAACCGCAGGGTCGGAACCACGGGGACGACTCAGTTCAATATCGCGAACACTCCATACTCCCTCGTCCCGCCGACCACTTGGGCGTCACCTGCGACGGTCACCACCGGCACCGGCGCGACCTGGTGCGCCTTGGAGGGTGTTGCCGGCTACTACTTTCCCAACGGAGCCACCAACTTGCAGGCGCAGTTCGTGCCGGGCTCCGGCGCATGGACCACCATCAATCCGACCGACTCCGACTCCGCCGTTTACACGGACTATTATCTCAAACTTTGGTTCAATCATGGAGTCACTCCTTCGAACGCGAAGTATGAGTATGTTATCCTTCCCAACAGGAATGCTGCGGGCGTCAAGGCCTATGCCGCCAACCCGGACGTAATCATTCTTTCCAATACGCAACCCACAGGCTCGGCAACAGGCATTCAGGCGGTGAAGAGCCTTGTAAACGGTGTGGTGGCTGCGAATTTCTGGGCGAGAACCAGCGGCCCCGATAACGGCGGCACCGCGGATTTCATCACGGTGAGCAAACAGTCATCGATCATCGTGAGGGAAACCGCCAACAGCATTTCTGTCGGAGTCTCCGATCCCACCCAAGGCAACACCGGCACGATCACGGTCACCCTGAGCGGTCGGGCATCGCTTGGCACCTTGTCCGCCGATTCCGGCGTGACGGTCACGGCAACCAACCCCATCACGCTAAGCGTCAATGTGAACGGCTCCAAAGGGAAGTCTTACAACGCATCGTTCCAGCTCGCCCCGAAGCCCGTGATCAACAGCAACCTGCACATGGTGGGGGCCTTGGGAACTGCGCTGAGTGATGCCGTCACGGCTTCCAACAGCCCGACCAGTTATGCGGCGATTGGCCTGCCACCGGGCTTGGTGATCAACACCAGCACCGGCTTGTTTTCCGGCACACCGGATACCGTTGGAACGTATCTGACGACACTCAGTGCGACCAACGCCAATGGCACCGGCTATGCCACTTTGACGGTCAACATCGCGGCACTGCCTGCTGATATCGCATTTTCGATCCGCACATCAGGCGCGAGTACGTGGATTTGTCCCGCCAATATTTCCGCCATTCAAGTGGAATGCTGGGGCGGGGGCGGCGCGGGTGGAAGCGCCCAACGGTCTGGTGCGAGCGGCACCGTCCAATAT
>JBEDKU010000548.1:0-3703 GCA_041172045.1 Verrucomicrobiota bacterium
ACCTGCTTAAAACCGAAACCTCCAAACCCAAGGAGCCGATTCGCGGAAAGCGGATCTACGCCGCCCTCGATCCCGCTTATCTCGAAGCCGTCATCGGCCTCCGCCAAATGTAGGTGACCTGGTTGCACGCACTTTAGGACTTGCCGCGGCCCAACAGCGGGACGAATCTCCACCTTAACCTCGAAAACCGATATGAGCACCGGCCCGAAAAACCCAGACGAGAAGAAACTGCGTGAGACCTTGGAGAACGACCCTGCCGACTGGGAGAGTCGCAAACAACTCGCCCACCTCCTATATGACCGAGGATCCTTCCTCGAAGCTGCGGATGTCGTTTGGGAGGTCGATGAGATTCCGAGCATCGATGTCGAGTTGGCCTTCGCCGCGCGGATTCTTGCCAAGGCCAGCCCAAGAAAGGCGATTCGCCTGCTCACCGCGCTCCTCGAGCACAACCGGGGCAAGGCGGTGCAGAATCTCGGCCTTGCCAACGCGCTGCTCCACCACGGCATGGTGCTGCAGGCCGCGCGTTTTTATGGGGCCGCGCTGGAGGCGGATCCCTCGCTCGGGAATCCGGATCTCGAGCATTTCATGCTCTGGACCGACGACGAGGAGACGCTGTGGGGTGATTTCAGCAACCGCCGTCCGATCCTTGGCGAGCTGCCATGGATGAAGCGCGACCCCCAGGAGGCGATGAAATTGACGAGCCGGATCAGCCGTCACACCACGCCCGTGAAGTTACCGAGCCTCAAGCCCGCCGCAGGTGAGGAGTTGACCAACGAGCTTTATCTACAAAAGCCGGAGAAGGGCGCGGAGCCCAGCCCACCGCCGGCGGTGACGATCCCGCTCGACCGGGTGGATCCAAAGTACCGACTCTTCGATGAGGAACTCGGCGCGCCGAGCGGACCGGAACTGCCGGGACTGGAAGTTCCCGTCGCGAAGAAGGAACTCGCCAAGCCCGATTTTTCCGCCGCCGGGACGACGATCAAGCCAGCTGCTCCGTCAGTGAGGATGTCGCCTCCGCCGACGATCCCGCTTCCTGCGGCCCGTCCCAAGCCTGGCCTGCCGCCGTTGAAAAAGCCTGACGCGCCAAAGTGAATGGCTGGAACACTTTCGTTTCTCATCTCCAACCACTTGATCACCAAACGTATCCAAAAATGCCGCCCTGCGTTCCTGCGATCAAAGCCCGCCCTAAGTCGCTAACCGGCGCACGCCGTGGAGTCTTGAAGTGGTTCACCACGCCATGTCTGATTCTTGCGATTGCCTTGCCGACGGCCGCCGCGCCGCCGCGCGGGATCTGGTGGTGGACTTCCCCGGATCATCCGTGGGGCAGCGCTGAGGTGATCGGAAATCCCGCCAAGGAGGCGGAGGTGCTGCGGTTTCTGGCGGATTGGGAGGTCGGTGTGATTTATACCTGTTTCAGCGACCAGGCGCGAACCCGTCCGGAGTTGATCCGCGGATGGAATGAGCGGGTCCATGCGGCGGGCAAAACCTCGCAATTGCTGTTGTCCGAGAATACCTGGATCGCACCGGAGCACCGCTCGAAATTATTGGAAAACCATCTCCAGCACGAGTTGATCGACTTCAACTCCACCGCGGACAGTCCGCGGCAGCGCTTTGACGGCGTGCATCTCGACATCGAACCGCACGGCCTTCCCGGCTGGAAAACCATGACGCCGGAAGCGCGCAAGGATCTGCTTTTCCAATTTCGCGACACGCTGCGGGAAGTGCGCGCTTATCTGGACGCGCACGGGGCCGGAAAAATCCCGGTCTTCGCCGATCTGCCGGTCTGGTTCGACCAAGTCGAAAAGCCCGTGGGCTGGGTGTCCGCCGCGGAGCGGGACGCCTGGTTCGCGGATCTCGAAAAGTCGCTCGCCGGAATCTCGCTGATGGCCTACGAGCGGAACACCGCCGCGAAGATCGAGAGTGGCGTGATCTGGGAATTGGAAAACTTCAAGGACGAGGTCCGCGTGGGATTGGAAGTCAGTGTGGGGCGGGGAAAAACCTGGAAATCGATCGACGAGCTGGTTTCCATGATCAAGACGCAGGAGTCCGCGAAGCCGTCTCGGGCGGTGGACATTCACGACCTGATCCAGTTCCACGATGCGGTGACCGCCAAGCCGGACTGAATTCGCCCGGTCTCAGGAAAAATTCATCGCGTCCATGTCGAACACGACGGTGACGTCCTCGGGCAGCGGGGTTTTTGCTAGAACCTGTTGGACGTGGCGGGTGAGCGGGCGGGCGCGGTGGGAGCGCAGGGTGATCTGGAAGCGGAACTGGCCGTGTGAGCGGATGAGCGGCGAGGGCAGGACTTCGCCGAGGGTGATGCCGTTAGGCAGGTTTTCCGCGAGGCGGAGGTGGAGGGTTTGGAGGGTGAACTCGGCGCGGCGCTCGTGGGTGGAGCGGCTGGTTAGCACGGCGCAATGGGCGTAAGGCGGGAACGAGAACTCGCGGCGGAATTCCATTTCCTGCTCGGAAAAGCCGTCGAAGTCGTGCTTGCGGGCGAACTGGATGGACGGCGAGTGCGGGGTGAAGGTCTGGACGATGACCTCGCCCGCGAGATCGCCCCGCCCGGCGCGGCCGGCGACCTGGGTGATGAGCTGGAAAGTGCGTTCGCCGGCGCGGAAGTCCGGGACGTGCAGGCCGAGGTCGGCATTGAGGATGCCGACGAGGGTGACATTGGGGAAATGCAGGCCCTTGGCGATCATCTGCGTGCCGATGAGGATGTCGATCTTGTGGGACTTGAAGGCGGCGAGCGTGTCGCGCAGCGCGTTTTTCCGGCGCATGGCGTCGGCGTCGATGCGGGCGAATTTCGCCTTGGGGAAAACCTTGGCCATGACTTCCTCGACCTTCTGCGTGCCGTAGCCTTGCAGTAAAATTCCGGGGTCGCGGCATTCGGGACATTTCCTCGGCACGATGGATTGATAGCCGCAGACGTGACAGACGAGCCGCTCGTCGGTGCGGTGATAGGTGAGCGCCACGGCGCAATGCGGGCACTGGCAGACGTGGCCGCAGGAGGTGCATTGGAGCGAGCGGGCGAAGCCGCGGCGGTTGAGAAAAAGGATGGATTGCTCGCCTTTTTCCAAACGCTGTTCGAGCGCGGTGCGGAGCTTGTCGGAGAGGATGGCGGTGCCGCCTTTTTGTTTGGCTTGCTCGAGCCGCATGTCGACGACGCGGACGAGCGGCATGGAGGCGCCGTCGGCGCGCTCGTTGAGGCGGACGAGCTGGTATTTGTCGGTGAGGGTGTTGTTCCAGGATTCGAGCGAGGGCGTGGCGGAGCCGAGGACGATGGCGCACGGCTCGAAGGCGGCGCGCAGCACGGCGACGTCGCGGCCGTGGTAGCGCGGCACGTTTTCCTGCTTGTAGGTGTTTTCGTGCTCCTCATCGACGAGGATGAGCCCGAGGTCGGGCAGCGGCGCGAAAACGGCGGAACGCGCGCCGATGACGATGCGCGCAACGCCCTTGCGGATGCGGTGCCACTCGTCGAAACGCTCGCCTTGGGAAAGGTTCGAGTGCAGCACGGCGACCTGGTCCTGCATCGAAGCGAAGCGGGATTTGAACCGGCGGACGGTCTGGGGCGTTAGGGAAATTTCAGGGACGAGGACGAGCACGGTTTTTCCGAGATCGAGCGCGCGTTGGGCGGCTTGGAGGTAAACCTCGGTTTTGCCGGAGCCGGTGACGCCTAGCAGGAGGATGGGTTTTGCGGTGG
>JBEDKU010000549.1:0-3885 GCA_041172045.1 Verrucomicrobiota bacterium
GTCTGGGATCACTTCCGCTCCCTCAACAGCGGGCTGTTCCGGCTCAAGGACTTCATCTGGTTCGGCGCCATCATCCTCGTCTGCCTGCTAGGCACCAGCGCCATCCTTTCCTCGAAGCGCGCCTAATCCATTTCACATCTTAAATCCAACTCTACCGACCATGTCCGTCAAAACCACCCACCCGGTCACCCGCTCCGCCTTCGGCGTTGCCGCGCTCGTCGCCATCGCCGTCCTCGCCAACTGGCTTGTCTCCCTAACTCCCCTCGGCAACCGCGGCGCCGACTTCACCGAGAACAAGGTCCACACCCTGTCCTCCGGCACCCGCGCCATCCTCACCGAGCTCGATACGCCCGTCGTCATCCGTTATTACGCTTCGCGAAACACCGACTACATGCCGGAGGAACTCAAGCTCCACATGCGCCGCGTCGACGACCTGCTCAAGGAATACTCCTCACTCTCCAAGGGCAAACTCCGCATCGAGAACCTCGATCCCGAACCCGACACCGACGCCGAGGACTCCGCCAACCTCGACGGAATCAACGGCCAGCGCATGGACGACCAGAACCTCTACTTCGGCCTGGCCATTTCCTGCCTCGATAAAACCAGCGTCATCCCCTTCATCGATCCCCGCGCGGAGACGATGCTCGAATACCAAATCTCCAAGGCGATCGCCGAAGTCAGCACCCCCACCAAACCCAAGATCGGCCTCATGACCGCGCTCGACCTGAAGGGCGCTCCCGCCATGATGCCGGGCCAGCCGCCGACTCCGGGCTGGGTCATCTATCAACAGCTCAAGCAGTCCTTCGACGTGGTGGACGTGCCGATGGATTCCACCACCATCGACCCGAAGGAAATCAAGGTCCTGCTGATGTTCCACCCCGCCGGCATCACGCCGGATGCCGAATTCGCGGTCGATCAATACGTGCTCAACGGCGGCACGGTCGTCGCCGCGCTCGACGCCTTCTCCGTCGCCGCGCAAATGACCGCGCCACAGTCGAATCCGATGATGGGCCAGCAGCCACCGCCACCGACCAGTTCCACCCTCCCCTCCCTGCTCTCCGCCTGGGGCGTCACCTTCGAGTCCACCCAGGTCCTCGCCGACCCCACACTCGCCACCAAGCTCGGCGGCAACCGCCTCGGCCTCGCCGTCCTGACACTTGGAAAAGACTCCATGCCCGGCAAGGACAACGTCATCACCAAGGACCTCGGTTCCGTCACCCTTTTCCTGCCCGGTGCTTTCACCAAAACCGGCAGCGGCGGAGTCACCGCCGATACGCTGATTAAATCCACCACCCAGGCTGGCTTCGTGGATTCCATGAGGGCCTCCCAACTCGATCCCGCGCTCGCCCGCACCCTGAAGTCGAACGGCACCGCCTACGACCTCGTCACCCATCTATCCGGCACCTTCAAATCCGCCTTCCCTGACGGAAAACCGAAAGCCGCCGGCGAAGAACCCAAGGCCCCCGACACCAAGGACGCTCCCAAGGAAGAGCCCAAGCCAGCCTCCCTCAAGGAAGGCATCGCCCCCGGCAACGTCTTCCTCATCGCAGATGTCGATGCGTTCTACGACCGCTTCGCCTACAACATCCAGAACTTCGCCGGCCAGCAAATGGCGACTCTATCCAACGGCAACGCCACCATGCTCTTCAACATCCTCGACCAAGCCGTCGGTTCCAAGCACCTGATCGGTTCCCGCTCACGCGCCGCTGTGACCCGCCCGTTCACGGTGATTCAGAAAATGGAGGCCGACTTCAACAAAACCGTCGGAGCCAAGATCGAAGAGTTCCAGACGAAACAAAAAGCCGCCCAAAAGAAACTCAGCGATCTCCAGGCCGCGAAGTCCGGCGGTTCCGAACTCACCCTCTCGCCAGCCCAGGAGGCCGAAATCAAAAAACTCCGCCAGGAACAGGTCGAGTATTCCAAGCTCATCCGCGAGCAGGAAAAGGAACTCCGTCGCCAGAAGGACAAACTCGGCGGCACCATCACCCTGCTTAACGTCGCCGCCATGCCCGCCCTGGTCATCCTCGTCGGACTCGGCCTCTTCATCCAACGCCGCCGCTCCACCCGCGCCCGCTGATTTCAAATCTCAAATTTCAAATCTCAAATTCTTCCACCATGAACAAACGCCAGGTCACCATCCTCTGGGTCATCGCCATCGCTCTCGGCGCGGCGGTGACTGCTGTGAAACTCAGCCAGAACAAGTCCACCACCAGCGCCACCCAGCGCGCCGCCGGACAGACGCTGTTCGAATCCTTCCCCGCCAACGAAGCCGCCACCGTCGAGATCCAGGGTGCCACCGGTAATGTCACTCTCGCGAAAAAAGACACCAAGTGGGTCGTCGTCCAGCGCGACAACTACCCGGCTAACATCTCCTTCGTCAACGACCTCATCCGCTCCCTCAGCGACCTGAAAATCACTCTTGGCATGGAGGCCGGTCCCTCGTTCGCGCCGCGATTCGGCATGGATGAGACCGCTTCGAAACCCGTCGACCGCGGCCTCACCGCCATCTTCAAGGATGCGGCCGGCAAGGAAATCGCCAAAGTCTCGCTCGGCAAAAACATCGAGAGCGGCGCCGCCCCTTCGCCCATGGGCGGCAGCAACTCCGTCGGCCGCTACGTGCGCAACCACGCCGACGAATCCGGCTTCTACGCCGTGAGCGAAATGTTCACCTCCGTCAGCGACGAAGCCCCGCGTTGGTTGGACTCCGGCTTCATCAGCCCGGAAAAAATCAAATCGATCACCCTCAGCCAGGTCGGCAAGACCGATCCCGCTTGGAAACTCACCCGCGACGGCGAGGAAGCGGAGTTCAAGCTCGACGGTGCCACCGCCACCGAGGTGCTCGACACCGCCGCCACGGGTCCACTCAAGAGCCTTTTTTCCTACGCCCGTTTTGAAGACGTGGTGCCCGCCGCCAAGGTCGCCGAGCGCGCCGCCGATGGCAAACGCACCGCTACCATCGAGACCTTCGAGGGCTTCATCTACTCCGTGACTATCACGCCCACCAAGCCGGGCAACCCGCCTACCGCCACCGGCCCGGATGCCGCGCCACCCGCGACCGACAACTATCTCGTCACCGTGGATGTCACCGCCACCCTGCCCAAGGAGCGTAAAAAAGAGGACGCCGAAAAACCCGAAGACGCCAAGACCAAGGACACCGCCTTCGCCGACCGCCTCAAGTCCCTCACCGAAAAACTCGCCAAGGAAAAAGCCTTCGCCGGCATCACCTTCGAAGTCGCCAAGAGCGGCGTCGATCCGCTTCTCAAGGAGCGCGACGCCCTGATCACCAAGGCCAAGCCACCCACCGCCGATGCTCCAGCTCCCGAAGCCGGCGTCCAAAGCCACCCTGGCGGCATGGTCGCCCGGCCGCGCGCCACCGCCACCACGCCACCGATCGAGGCCGTGACTCCGCCCATCTCCGTGCCACCCGCCGACGAGGCTCCTAAAAAGGCGAAGTAAGGCCGTGGAATCACGTTAGCCTGCTGCCGTTGTGAGTTGGGTCGATGCTCTCAAATGAACATCCTTTCTTTGACAAGAACCGGATTTTTTCTATCTTACTAATCGTCGAAAAGCCGACAAACGTTTGAACCAACTCACACAACCAACCATGAAAACTAAATTCTGGATCCCCGCGCTGGCACTACCGATCTTCCTCGTCGCCTGTGAACAGGCGGCCAAGACGACGGAGGAGAAACTCGACGTCGCCAAGGAAACCGCCACCGAGAAGATGAACGCCGGCGCCGACAAGGTGGCCGAGGGCATGAAGGAAATGAAAGACGCCGCCGACGACAAAATGGATGTCGCCAAAGAACAGGCCAAGGCCGCCATGGAAAAGGCCACTGCAAAAACCAAGGACGCGGTTGAAGTGGCCAAGGAAAAAGTCAATGA
>JBEDKU010000550.1:0-17941 GCA_041172045.1 Verrucomicrobiota bacterium
AGCCAGCAAAGTGCCGGATTTCCTCCGCACCGGCGAGGTCGTGCTCACATCGGGGAATTTTCCATATTCGGTTTCGAATTCAAACAATGCGAGGCCAATTTGACGGGCATTGCTGACGGCTTCGCTTTGATTAGGCTCCTTCTTGCTGCGAATCACGGTAGGACACATCAGCCAACCGAAGCAGACAATCATTATGATCAAGCCGACGAGCCAAATTCCACTCTTCTTCCACCACAAAGGTGAATCGATTTCGAAAGAACCCACGGTCAGGGTTGGATCATCTGGCGGCAGTTGAAGCGGCATCGTCATGGCTCTCAATTTTCAAAGATCCGGCCAGGCGATCACCGGGGGCTTGCCTTCCCAGATCGGGTGTGTGGGATCGAGGATGTTTTTCCCATTCACCAGCGCTTGGCCGTCCTTTTGAATCGGTAGCGAAGTGACGCTGTTGTCCAACTTCAGCAGCACAGCTTTGCCATCGAACCGCTTGTGGTCGAAGCGGTCGCTGCCAGAAATCAACGGAGTCACGACGATCGCACGCGCCGGATTATCTTTGGAGGAAAGTCCCGATAGATAGGAATACCCGCATTCTCCTTTTCCGATGGCGTGACTCCCATCCGTCCGCCCATCCGGTTTTCGAGAACCTGCGATATCGGCATAGAAAAAATTTTCACTTTGGGCGATCCCGGCTGCGATCAATTGCCTGAAATAGTCATTGGACGTTTTGGTTCCAAGCGGCAGGAGCGACCCTGACTTGGCCTTCACCGCCGCGATCGTGCTGGCGTCCGGAAATTTCCCGAAATCCGATTCGAACTCAAACAGAGCGAGGCCGAGCTGCCTCGAATTCCCAATCGCTCTCGTTTGAATTGCCTTCACACGCTGGCGAAGAACGAAAGGCATCGCTGAAACAAGCCCGATGATCAACAAGATGCTGACGATCCAATTGTCGCGCGAGCGGAGTATTCCTCTCGACGGCACATCCGGTGGTGGTTGGGGCTGCATGGTCATGACAGTAAGATTTCAAAGATCAGGCCAGGCGATCACCGGCGGATGGCCTTCCCAGATGGGGTTGGCGGGATCGAGCAGATTCATTCGATTCGACATCACGTGACCGGCGCGGCTGATCGGTAGCGCGAAGGCGCTGTTATCCAACATGAGAATGATCGCTTTGCCATCGAATGGCTTTGGATCAAATCGATCCGTGCCCGGAATCAACGGCACCGCCACCACGGGGCGTTGTGGATTGTCGGTTGTGGTTGCACCAAGGAAATAGGTGAAAGCACACTCCCCATTTTTCAACGCTTCCGCTTTTGTGAAGTTGTTGTCGGTTTGATGAGTCCCGGCTGTTTTCGCATAAAACATCGCCTCATTCTGGACGATTCCGGTGGCGAAGAGTTGTCGGAAGAAATCATTCGCCGACTTCGTGCCGAGATTCAGATCCGTTGCCGTGTCCTGCCGAACCGCTGCAATCGTCGATGCATCGGGAAATTTTCCGTATTTCTTCTGGAACTCGGAAAGTCCCATACCGATCTGACGCGCATTATTCACCGCTTGAGTCTGGTCCGCCCTTTTGCGCCCTCCGTGGCTGGGCCGTTGGGAACCCAGCAAAATCAATACCAGCGTAAGTATGCCGAAAATCCAAATTCCACTTTTCTTCCACCACAAAAGGGAATCGAATTCAAATGAACCAACCGTCCGGGTCGGATCATCTGATGTGGGTTGAGGCGGTATGGTCATGGCGGTGGGTTCTTAAAGATCCGGCCACGCGATCACCGGCGCATGGCCTTCCCAGATCGGGTGATGCGGATCCATCAGGTTTCTGCCATGGAGGATGACATGGCCGTCCTTGTCGATGGGTAGCGAGGTGACGCTGTTGTCGATTCTCAGACAGACCGCTTTTCCCTTAAACGGCTTCGGGTCGAACCGATCAGTCCCCGGAATCATCGGCGCGGCGGCCAAGGGCCGAGAAGGATTGCCCTGTTTGGTCGCGCCCAGAAAATAGGTGAACCCACATTCGCCTTTTTCAAGGGCTTTGGCTCCTGCAATCACATTGTCCGGTTTGCGGACACCGGAGCCCTTGACGTAAAACATCCTCTCACTTTGCGTGATGTTTGCGACCAACAACTGGCGGAAGAAGTCGTTGGACGACGTAGTGCCCAGATTCAGGGTTGTCTTCGTTTCACTGCGGATTCTCGTGGCCGTGGCCGCGTCCGGATAGACACCGTATTGGCTTTTAAACTCATCCAACGCGAGGCCGATCTGGCGAGCATTGTTCACTTCTTCCGTCACACCTTCGATTCTGCGACTGCGGATGAAAATCGGAGCGGTCAAAACCATTATTGCAGCGATCAATACGAGTCCGACGATCAAAATCCACTGCCAAAGAATCTGAGAGCGGAGCGCAGCTTCGGATCGTGACGGAGCGGGAGCATTCGGCGGCGGCTGAGGCTGCATGGGTTTTCAAAATTAAGACTCCAGGCGGGATGAATCCCGCGCTCCAGTTCACTCACCCAGCACTTGCGTCAGCAGGCCGATCATCGACTGCGCGGCTTCTTTCCCGGTTTCCAGCACTTCATGGTGGTCGAGATGCGCGGCGGTGATGCCGGCGGCCCAGTTGGTGAGGCAGGAAAAGGCGACGACGGGCAGGCCGAGCGAGCGGGCTTGGATGGTTTCCAGCACGGTGCTCATGCCCACGGCGTCGGCACCGAGGGTGCGCAGCATGCGGATTTCCGCGGGGGTTTCGTATTGGGGGCCGCGCAGGCTGGCGTAAACGCCTTCGTGGAGAACCGTGCCGGAGGAAGCCGCCGCCGCGCGGAACTCGGCGCGCCAGTCGGCGTCGTAGGCGACGGACATGTCGATGAAATCCGCGCCTTCGAGCGGTGAGGTGCCGGTGAGGTTGAGGTGGTCGCTGAGCATCATCCAGGTGCCGGGCGGGAATCCCGGATGCAGCGTGCCGGCGGCGTTGGTGAGGATGAGTTTTTCAATCCCCTGCTCCGCCATCCAGCGCACGCCGGCGGTGACGAGGCGCGGTCCGTGGCCTTCGTAAAGATGCACGCGGCCTTTCATCAGGACGACGGACGTGCCGCCGAGTTTCCCGAAGACGAATTTCCCCGCGTGGCCGGGCACGGATGAAACCGGCAGGCCGACCTCGCCGAACGAGACTTCGCGCTCCACCACCACTGCTTCGGCCAGCGGCCCCAACCCGGATCCCAGTACAATTCCAATCATGCGCGGATGGTAGCGGCTCCAACGAAAGATGAAACCTCAAAGGCGCGAAAGGTGCCGGAACGCGCGGGACGAGACTGAAATCCGCGCCCATTTTCACCCCAAAATTCTTAAGATTTCCCGGTTGACACCCGGAAACCCGCTCCCTAGGTTGCCACCCCCTTCGCACACGCCACGTGTCCGGAGCCATTTTTATACAAGCACATGAATACGTTTTCCGCCAAGCCGCATGAAGTCGAGCGCAAGTGGTATGTGATCGACGCCAAGGGCAAGGTCCTCGGCCAAGTCGCTGTGGAGGCCGCGCGCCTCCTCCGTGGCAAGCACAAGCCAATTTTCACCTCCCACGTTGATACCGGTGACTTCGTCGTCGTCATCAATGCCGATCAGGTCATCCTCACCGGCACCAAGGAAACCTCCAAGATCTACACCCGTTTCTCCGGCTACGTCGGTGGCCAGAAGGTCGAGACCCCGCGCATCGTCCGCGAGCGTCGTCCGATCCTGCTCGTCGAGCGTGCGGTTTGGGGCATGATCCCGAAGACCCGCCTCGGTCGCGCCCAGTTCGGCAAGCTCAAGGTGTATGCCGGTGAAACCCACCCGCACGAAGCCCAGGCTCCTGTCGCCCACGCCGTCAAATAACTTTAAATTTCTCATCAAATGACCGCCACCACTACTCAAAGCGCCACCGGCCGCCGCAAAACCGCTGTCGCCCGCGTCTGGATGACCGAAGGCACCGGCCAGATCACCATCAACGGCCGCAGCTTCGAAGAATACCTGCCGACCATCGAGCTCCAGAACAATGTTCTTGCGCCGTTCCTCGCGCTCTCGCTCTCGAACAAGTTCGACCTGAATGTCGTCGTCAAGGGCGGTGGCAAGCAGTCGCAGGCGGTCGCGATCCGCCACGCGATTTCCCGTTCGCTCACTCAAGTGGATCCCGAGCATCGCAAGGTGATCAAGCCACTTGGATTCCTCACCCGTGACCCACGGATGAAGGAACGGAAAAAGCCAGGTCAACCGGGTGCCCGCGCGCGCTTCCAGTTCTCCAAGCGTTAATCTTCCTGGATTTCTCAAAAACCGCACTCCTCACGGGGTGCGGTTTTTTTGTTTAAACGTAGTCCAGGACTTCAGTCCGATCTTTGAATTCATTGAAGAACGGACTGAAGTCCCGAACTACTCTTTCACACAATCTTCAACCGCGCCAGATCCTGCGTATCGATCAGACCCACCGGTTTCCCGGCTTCATCCAGCACCACGATATCATCGATCCGGTTTTCCCCGAGCGTCTTGAGCACCTCCACCGCCAGCGAATCCGCCCGCACGGTGATCGGCTTACGCGTCATCAACTGAGCCACCGGCTTTTCGCCTAACAACGGATCGTTCCGGAAACTCCGGGCGAAGTCGCCATGGGTGAAAATCCCCGCCAAGCTGCCATCCGGATTGAGAATCAGGCAAGCCCCGGCGCGGGCGCGGTTCATCGAATCAAGAGCAGCGAAGACGTTTCCGTCCTCCGCCACCGTCGGCAGTTCGGCATCCACCCGCATGATGTCGGAAACCCGCGTAAGCAACGCCCGCCCCAGCGATCCGCCGGGATGGAAGCGGGCGAAGTCCTCCTCGGTAAATCCACGGGATTCCAGCAACACCATCGCCAGCGTGTCGCCCATCACCAGCATGGCGGTGGACGAGGACGTCGGCGCCAGATTCAGCGGACACGCCTCGCGCTCCACCGAGGTGTCCAGCGTCACCTCGCTGAAGCGGGCCAGCGAGGAAGCCGGATTCCCGGTCAGCGCGATGAGCTTCACGTCGAAGCGCTTGATGAACGGCAGCAGGTCCATCAGCTCGCGGGTCTCGCCGGAGTAGGAAAGCACCATCACCGCGTCGCCGTCGGAGAGCAGGCCGAGGTCGCCATGAAGCGCGTTTTGCGAATCGAGCACCACGGCGGTCGCACCGGTGGAATTGAGCGTGGCGGCGATCTTGTGGCCGATATTTCCGGATTTGCCCACACCCACCACCACGATTTTCCCGCGGTTCTGGAGCGTGTTTTGGAGAATTCCGACCGCGTCGATCAAGCTCTGGTTCAAATTCACCGACATCCGGCGAAGACCATCGATTTCAGTTTCAATCACGCAGCGGGCACGCGCCAAGTAGTCCATGCCTCATCACAACCCCGGATCCGCGTGCTTGGCAAGCGTGGCGGCGCTCCGGCCGACCCAGCCATTCCTCAGTTTCAATTCACGGTTACGAGAATCGTTTCGGACGGAGCGGCGATGAATTCACCTTGAGCACGCTTTTTCTTATTCCACAGGGTCATCAGATCGCGAGCGGCTTCCAGTGCGCCTTCCACTTCAAATCCCTGGGTGATCTTACGTTTTCAAATTCCAGCACAAATCAACGTCGGAACGCCTCCACTTCGAGTCCGCTTTGACGAATGATCGAACGCAGCGTGCCGGTGCGGAGTTCGGGATGGTCCGGCACGGGAATCGTCATCGTTCCGCCACCCTCGGACTTCTGCATCACCATGTGGCTGCCGCGCTGGCGCACCAGATGGAAGCCATGGCGTTCAAGGATTTGGCGGACTTCCTGCCCGGATAGCACAGGCAGTTTAGGCAACCTGCACCTCCATGGACGAAATGAACGACTCGCTGGCCATGCGTTGCCGAACCTCGGTCTCAGACGCGCACTCGAAAAACAGCTCCACGGCCTCTTTCAAATTCGCCTTGGCTTCTTCCACGGTCGCGCCCTGGGATGCCACGTCCACCTCCGGGCACAGCGCTACGAAGCCGTCATCTTCGCGGGTCAAAATTGCAGTGAGCGTGTATTTCATGAAAAATAGATGGCTCCTCCAGTTCGCCGGGGCAAGACCGATGATTTTGATTTGGAAGAAATCCAGGGTCCCCGGATGACACAAGCACCGGCACCACCCTTTCCCCTCGCCATCCGTCCATGTCGCAGGCAGGATTTCCCCATGAAATCGCTGTTTGCCCTTTTGTTTTGCGCCGGCCTGAGCGCTTCAGCCTCGACCATCATGATCGTGCCGATTTTCGAACCCCTCAGCCTGCATGGCACCGACGGCGACGGAGCCGCCTCGGACATCGGCGAGGCCCTGCAAGCGTCCGTGATGCCGCGCCCGATGGCCCTCACCGGCGCCTTCCCGGAAGTGCTGGTGGACGCCATCCGCAGCCCGCACCTCATCCCGACGAACAACCCGAACTACAAGGTCCAGGAAACCAATCTGCTCGTCCTGTGCAACATCGGCATCAATGGCGAAATCATCGACAACGTGCTCATCGTGAAGCTGGACGTCGCCCAACTGGCGATTCCCGCCGATGTCGATCTCACCACCCGCCAGATCCTCAAGCTCAGCATCATCGCCGTCCGCAAAACCCTTGAGGAATACCAGCATCCGCAGACCCAGCCGCTCGCGGTGGCCATCGTCATCGAGGGCACCGACGACGCCAAGGCCAGCCTGCGCGACCTCGGGACGAAGTTCTCCATCCCCGAACCGGCCGCTACGAATTGATTCCGTGTTTTCCCTTTCCAACGTAGGGAGGTTTCCGCTTTCATCCGGCAGCCCCACTCACGTATGCCGAACCGCCCCAAAGATCCCCGCCCCTTCAAACGCGCCATTCTCAAACTCAGCGGGGAAGCCCTCCGCGGATCCGGCTCGCGGGACAATATTTCGCCGGAAATCGTCGACCGCATCGCCCTTGAAATCCGCGAGGCCGTGCAGGACGGACTCCAGCTCGGCATCGTCGTCGGCGGCGGGAATTTCTGGCGCGGCGCCAGCGCCTCCGCCCGCGGCATGGACCGCGCGACCGCCGATTACGTCGGCATGCTCGCCACGGTGATGAACGCGCTCGCCCTCGAAGGCGCGCTCGAACACCACGGCGTCCCCTGCGCGGTGCAGTCCGCCATCGAGATGAAAAACGTCGCGGAAACCTTCATCCGCCGCAAAGCCGAGCGCCAACTCGACGAGGGCCGCGTGGTCATTTTCGCCGCCGGCACCGGCAATCCGTTCTTCTCCACCGACACCACCGCCGCCCTCCGCGCCAGCGAAATGGGCGCCAACGTGATCCTCAAGGCCACCCAGGTGGACGGCGTTTACAACAGCGACCCGCGCGACAACCCGGACGCCGTCCGCTACGAAACCGTCACCTTCCAGGAATGCCTTTCCAAGCGCCTCAGCGTGATGGACGCCACCGCCTTCAGCCTGTGCATGGACAACCACGTGCCGATCATCGTCTTCGATCTCGCCCCGCACGGAAACCTCTCCCACGCCCTCCGCGGCCTGCCGATCGGCACGCTCGTCCACGGCGAATAAATTTCAAACCTCCAATCTATCATGGACCCCGAAGAAGCCATTTTCGAAGTCGAGGACGCGATGAACAAGTGCGTCGACTACCTCATCCACGAGTTCGCCGGCGTGCGCACCGGCAAGGCCAGCCCGGCCTTGATTGAAAACCTCGACGTGCTCGTGCACGCCTACGGAGCCGTTTCCAAGCTCAAGAGCCTCGCCATCATCAACTCGCCCGAGCCGCGCATGCTCGTGGTCCAGCCCTTCGACCCCGCCACCACCCGCGACATCGAGCGCGCCATCCGCGAGTGCAAGCTCGGCCTCAACCCCGCCGCCGCCGACCGCTCGATCCGCGTGCCCATCCCCGAACTCTCGGAAGAGCGCCGCCGCGACATGGTGAAGATGATCAAACAACTCGCCGAAGAAGCGAAAGTCCGCCTCCGCGCCGCGCGCAAGGACGGCATGGACGCCGCCAAAAAGATGAAGGCGGACAACGTGATCACCGAGGACGGCCAGAAGGTTTTCGAAAAGGAAGTCCAGGACCTGACGAACAAATACACCAAGAAGATCGAGGAATCCGCCGTCGCCAAGGAAGCGGACCTGATGAAGGTCTGATCCGACCGCAGGGCGCGATTCATTCCCCGGTTCCCATGGGCTCATCCTTTCCGCCAAACCCTCTGCCACCCGCCGCCAAGCCGTCCGGACTCTTGATCGTCCTGGAAGGCATCGACGGCACCGGCAAATCCACCCAGGCGCGGCGCTTGGGTGAGTGGTTCACCTCGCAAGGCCGGGAAGTGGTGCTCAGCCGCGAACCGACCGCCGGACCGTGGGGGAAAAAACTCCGCGAAACCGCCGCCACCGGCCGACTCTCGCCGGAGGACGAGCTGCAATATTTCCTCAATGACCGCGGCCAGCATGTGGAAGAGTTGATCGCGCCATCGCTCGCCGCCGGCAAGGTCGTGATTCTGGATCGCTACTACTTCTCGACGATGGCCTATCAGGGTTGCCGCGGATTCGACCCGGCGGAAATCCGCAGGAAAAACGAGGCGTTCGCTCCGGTCCCGGATTTACTGCTCATCATGGATCTGGACGTGGACACCTCGCTGGAACGCATCGGCGCCCGCGGTGACACGGCCAACGAGTTTGAAAAACGCGAGAGCCTCGAACATTGCCGGGAAATTTTCCTGTCGCTTAAGGACGAGCCGTTCGTCCGCGTGATCGACAGCTCCGGAAGCTTGGATGACGTCGCGCGGCGGATCCGCGAGGTGGTCGCAGCGGTCTGATCCGGCGCTTGCATTCCGCATCCGGCATTGCGATTTGCAATGCCTAGGAAAGCCGTTGCACACATGAAGTGAGATTTTTCCAACTCATTTCCAGTGAGTTGCATCAACAGCGCCCATTCGGCACCCATCGTGCGATGGGAATATGCGGTTACCTCCTCCATCAAGCACCACCGGTGATGGAAGTAGCCGCCACTCTCAAAACCATCGCTGGCGGGAACAAGCCGGGTTCCCGCCAATCTCTATCAACCTCCGGCATGGAAAACACAAAATCATGTTAAGCTGGTCACTCACATTTCTCGTCCTCGCCCTCATCGCGGGGATCCTCGGCTTCGGTGGAATCGCCGGAGCCGCCGCTGGGATCGCGAAAATCCTGTTCGTCGTATTCCTCGTCTTACTCATCATCTCCGCCCTCTCCAGGGCACTGCGAGGCAACACGCCTTGAACCAACCTCCACCCCCGAACCACCATGAACTCATCACTCCTCCTCGACCGCCGCGCGACGGGCCTCCTCAATCGCGTGCGTGAAGACGTCTCACTCCTCCGCAACGACATCGGCAACCTCCTGTCGGACACCACCCACCGGACCCTGCCGAAAAGCGTCCACGAGATTTCCGACCGTGCGAAAAACCAACTCGCCGCCGGCAGCGCCTACGCCACCTCCCGCATCCGCGAGATCGGCCGGTCGTCGGGACCGTCCGCCTGCTGGATCGGCGGGGCGCTTGCGCTCGGACTCGTCGCTTACGGCGCCTACTCCATCTGTCGCAACAATTGCGCCTCCAGAAATGCCGCCGCCGACGGCTTCGACACGGACGATGACAATCAGGCTTGAGAACCGGCAGGCGGAGGAATAGCGTCCGCGTGAATTTGATAGGTCGGATGGTGGCACTTCCGCTGCTGACTGCATTTGAATTTCCCAACCAGCCGCCCTTGATCCATCGATGAATTTCCACGTTACGTGCGAGCTTGATTACACACTTCAAGACCCGGCCACCTTCCTTTTCGCCCTCCAATGCATCGAGACGAGCGGCCAGCAGGTCCTCAGCGAGTCGCTGGTGTTCAATCCGTTCATCGCCGCCGAGGCCCTGTCCATCGGCGGCGGGATGAACCGCTTCTCGCGGATCAAGACGCTCAATCCCGGCTTGCTCGGCGTATCCTATCAGGCTGATGTCAGCATCAACCCGCAGACCTTTCCCGTGGGCCAGCTGAAGACTGTCGATCCCGGCAGCGTCGGACCGGAAATCCTGCCCTACCTTTTTCCCAGCCGTTACTGCCAATCCGACCGGCTCAGGCAAATGAGCAAGGAGCTCTTCGGCCACCTGAATACTCCCTACACCATCGCCGCGGCGGTGAGCGACTGGGTGTTTGAGAACATCGCCTACGTCAGCGGCAGCTCGGGCGAGAACTGCTCGACCATCGACACGCTCGAGCAGCGGCAGGGCGTCTGCCGGGACTTCGCGCATCTGGGAATCTCCTTCTGCCGGGCGCTCAACGTGCCGGCGCGCTACACCACCTGTTACGCCTATCAGCTCGTGCCGCAGGATTTTCACGCCTGCTTCGAGGTCTTCATCGGCGGCTCGTGGTACTTGTTCGACGCCACCCGGCTGGTGCCGCTCAACGGCCTCATCCGCATCGCCACCGGCCGCGATGCGGCGGACGCGGCGGTCTGCACGATTTTTGGAAATCCCGAGCTCACCCGCAGCATGGTGGCCTGTGAATGCACCGACCCGGAGTTCACCCCGGTGACCCACGACAGCCTGGCCCAGCGCAACGAAGTCATCTTCCTGCCCTGAGTCCGGCCCGACACATTCCCCCTTGAATCCCGCGGCATCCCGCAGAACACTGCGCTCGTCCATGGCCACCGCAACCTCTCCCGATCCCACCTTCCCCGACTCCACCGGCCACTTCGGCCAATTCGGCGGCATGTTCGTCCCGGAAACCCTGATGGCCCCGCTCCAGGAGCTCGCCACCGCCTACGCCGCCGCCAAGGCGGACCCCACCTTCCAGGCCGAGCTCGACGATCTCCTCCACAACTACTGCGGCCGCCCCACCCCGCTCTATTTCGCCGAGCGCTGGACCCATCTGCTCGGCGGCGCGAAAATCTACCTCAAACGTGAGGACTTGCTCCACACCGGAGCCCACAAGATCAACAACGCCATCGGCCAGATCCTGCTCGCCAAGCGCCTCGGCAAAAAACGCATCATCGCGGAAACCGGAGCCGGCCAGCACGGCGTCGCCACCGCCACCGTCTGCGCCCGCTTCGGCATGGAGTGCGTCGTCTACATGGGACAAGTGGACATGGAGCGCCAGGCCCTCAACGTCGCCCGCATGCGCCTGATGGGCGCGGAAGTCCGCGCCGTCACCGCCGGCCAGGCCACGCTCAAGGAAGCCGTGAACGAAGCCATGCGGGACTGGGTCGCCACCGTCGATCACACCCACTACATCCTCGGCTCCGCGCTCGGTTCGCATCCGTTTCCCATGATCGTCCGGGATTTCCACCGCGTCATCGGCGTGGAGGCGCGCCAACAGATTCTCGAAAAAGAAGGCCGCCTGCCCGACCTGCTCGTCGCCTGCGTCGGCGGCGGATCGAATGCCATCGGCCTCTTCCACCCGTTTCTCCAGGATGAAAACGTCCGCATGGTCGGCGTGGAAGCCGGTGGCGACGGCATCATTCCCGAGCGCCACGCCGCCCGTTTCCAAGGCGGAAAACTCGGCGTGCTCCAAGGCACCAAGACCTGGTTGTTGGCCAACGGCGACGGCCAGATCGAACTCACCCACTCCGTGTCCGCCGGTCTCGACTACGCCGCCGTCGGCCCCGAGCACGCCTACCTTCAGGACATCGGCCGCGTCGAGTACACCTACGCCACCGACGACGAGGCGCTCGCCGCCTTCAAGGAACTGGCCCACAGCGAGGGCATCATCCCCGCGCTGGAAAGCGCCCACGCCATGGCCTACATCTCGAAAATCGCCGGCAGCCTGCCGAAGGACTGCATCCTCATCGCCAACCTCTCCGGCCGCGGCGACAAGGACGTGGAGCAGGCGTCGAAGTATCTGCTCTAACCTAGAGCGGGAGAACATCCTTCCGTGCCAACCACCCGCGTGACAAGTTAGTCACACGGGTGATTTTTTTGTAACAGAATTTCCGTTGGGCCAGATCACGGGGTTCATAGCTTGTCGATGCCTCTCAAACATCGGCAACCATGAAACAACGAAAACTCCAATTCCAGATCGCGGCCCTCTGCTTGGGCGGACTCGCGGCATCCACCCCGCTCGCACAAGCGGACATCATCATCACCGAGGTCAACTCCAACGCCAACGGCGGTGACTTCTTCGAACTCCACAACACCGGAGCCTCCACCGTGGACCTCACCGGTTGGAAATGGGACGATGACTCCCTGACTCCCGCATCCGGCGCCACCTTCGGCAGCGTCTCAATTCCCGCGGGCGGCGTGCTCGTGGTGAGCAACGGAACCGCAGGAACCGAGACCGCGTTCAAGACCGCTTGGAATCTCGGCGGCGATGTCAGCGTGGTGGCCACCGGCGGTCCCGGCCTTGGCGGCAACGACGCCGTCTCCTTGTTTGACTCATCCAACAACTTTGTCACTGGCTTCAACTACAAAACCTCCGTAATCACCGTCGGAGCAATCACGTTGCAGCCCTTCGCCCGCCCCGGCGCCGCGGCTCCGCTCGGCGGCCATGCCGGCCCTTCCGCAGGCTCGGCCTTCGGCGATGCGGTTTCCGCTGTGTGGGACGGGGTTTCCGCCGCCAGCCCGGTTTATGTCCCGGCAGCCGTCGGGAGTCTGCAGGTCCGGTCACAATCCGGCTCCATCACAAGCATCGGCTCGCCCGGCACTAACGGACTTTTCCCGGTCGCTTACATTCCGCCAACGCCTGCCGTCATCACAGCGGACGCCACCGTCGTTCCAGCAGGCGAACTCCGCATGCGGAAAATCTCATCCATGAGCCTCTTCGGCTCGGAAATTTCCTCATACGATACCGCCAGCAAGCGGATGTTCGTCACCTCCAACTTCGGCCTCCAGATCGTGGACGCCAGCAATCCCGCATCCCCGAAGTTGATCGGTATCGTGGATTTCAAAACTCCGGCGATCGGTCTCAACAGCAACGATGTCACCAGCGTGGATGTCTTCAACGGCAAGGTCGCCGTCGCCGTGCCTAACACCACCAAGGACCTTCCCGGCCACGTGGTTTTCCTAAACGCGGCAGACGGCTCCTTCATCAGCAAGGTGCAGGTCGGAGTTCTACCCGACAGCCTGACCTTCACCCCGGATGGCACCAAGATCCTCACCGCCGACGAAGGCGAAATGCTTCCCGGCGGACTCGATCCGGCCCCCGGTTCGGTCACGATCATCGACATCACAGACATCAACACTCCCGTCGCCAACATCGTCGGTTTCGCCTCATTCGATGCCGGCAAGGCAGCCCTGAAGGCCGCCGGTGTCCGCATTTTCGAAGCCAGCCCCGGCGTGCTGAAAGATCCCTCCATCGACTTCGAGCCTGAATACGTCGCCGTCTCGCCGGATGGCACCAAGGCCATGGTCACCCTGCAGGAAGCCAACGCGGTCGCCCTGTTGGACATCGCCACCGCCACCTTCACCGCCATCGTTCCTCTCGGGGAAAAAGACTACAGCCCCCTGCTCGCGGACTTCAGCGATCAGGACGGCGGCGCCAACCTCGCCACCGGCAAACCGGTCCTCGGACTCTACATGCCGGACGCCATCACCTCCTTCAGCGCAGGTGGAAACACCTACTATATCACCGCCAACGAAGGTGACGACCGCAATGATTTCCTCACGGAAACCACCACCGTCGCCAACGCCAGCTACGATCTGGATAACACGCTCTTCCCGAACGAAGCCGCGCTCAAGGCCAACACCAGCCTCGGCCGCCTCGTCGTCTCCAACTCCCCCGGCCTGCGTGGCGACACCGATGGCGACGGCGACATCGACCGCATCCTCTCCTACGGCGGACGCTCGATCTCGATCCTCGACTCCACCGGCACACGCATCTATGACAGCGGTGATCTGCTGGATCAGAAACTGACCGCCATCGGCTCACCCATTTTCGATGATGGCCGCAGCGATGCGAAAAGCATCGAGCCCGAAGGCGTGACCATCGGCGAGATCGACGGCCGCACCTACGCCTTCGTCGCCCTTGAGCGCGCCCGCAGCGTCGCGGCGTTCGATGTCACCAATCCCGCCGCGCCCACCTATGCCGGACTGGCAGCCAACGCCACCGACGCGAACCCGGAAGGCATCACCTTCATCTCCAAAGCCGACTCTCCTAACGGACAACCGATGATCGCGGTGACCAATGAGACCAGCAACACGCTCACCTTCTACTCGGTGGCACCCTACACGCTGCAAGTCCTCCACCTCGCAGACGCCGAGGCTGGCCTGCTAGCGTCGCAGACCGCGCCGAATCTCGCCGCTCTGGTGGACGCCTTCGACGGCACCTATCCGAACACGCTGATCCTCGCCGGTGGTGACAACTTCATCCCGAGCCCCTTCCTCAACGCCGGAACGGACCCGGCGCTCAACGCGGTTCCTTCCATTGGAAAAACCGCCTTCGCCCGCCCGGACATCGCCATCCACAACGAGATCGGCGTGGAAGCATCCGCCATCGGCAACCACGAGTGGGACCTCGGCACCGCCGTCTTCACCGACGCGATCCGGCCGGACGCGCCATGGATCGGAGCACAATTCCCGCTCATCTCGCTGAACCTCGACTACTCCGCGGACAGCGCCGCCAACGGACGTTTTGTCGATGTCCCGCTCAACGGAACCTCCACCCTGGTTCCCGAGTCCTCGGTGAACAAAAACAAGCTCGTTCCCACCGCCGTCATCACCAAGGGCGGCCAGAAAATCGGACTTGTCGGCGTGACCACCCAGCTCATCGAAACCATCTCCTCACCGAGCGGAACCGAAATCAAAGGCTTCCCCACCGGCGCGGGACCGAATGGCGAGATGGATGACATGGACCTGCTCGCTTCACAGATCCAGCCCTACATCAACGAACTCGCCGCGGAAGGCGTGAACAAAATCGTGCTGATGGCCCACCTCCAGCAGATCACCAACGAGCAACTGCTCGCCACCAAACTCAGCGGCGTCGACATCATCCTTGCCGCCGGATCGAACACGCGCCTCGGCGATGCCGATGACGTCGCAGTTGCATTCGCCGGACATGGTGCCGATTTCGCGGGCCTCTATCCGCTCGTCACCGCGGGCACCGACGGCAAGCCGACACTCATCGTCAACACCGACAACGAGTTCACCTATCTGGGCCGTCTCGTCGTGGACTTCGACGCCTTCGGCCAGATCATCACGCCGGAACTCGCAGACCGTGTTGCGGAAAGCGGAGCCTACGCCTCCACCGCCGCCAACGTCGCCGCCGCTTGGGGCGTGTCCGAAGCCAACCTTGCCACCACCGCGTTTGCGGCGGGCACCAAGGGAGCGAAGGTCAAGGCCATCACCGATGCCGTGCAAGGTGTCATCAGCCTCAAGGACGGCACCGTTTACGGCATCACCAACGTCTATCTGGAAGGCGAGCGCTCGTTCGTCCGCAGCGAGGAAACCAACCTCGGCGACATCACCGCGGATGCGAATTCCAACGCCCTGCGTTCGATCGTCGGCGGCACCGCCCCGATCGTTTCCTTCAAGAACGGTGGTGGTATCCGCGCCCAGATCGGCGCGGTTTCCAGCGCCGGCGGCAGCGCCCTGAAACTCCCGCCGCCAGCCAATCCGGCCGTCGGCAAGCCGGAAGGCGGAGTCTCCCAGCTCGATATCGAAAACGCCCTGCGCTTCAACAACAAGCTCATCGCCTTCGACACCACACCCGCCGGATTGAAAACCCTGCTCGAACACGGCGTCGCGTCGTGGCCGAACCAAGGCCGCTTCCCGCAGGTGGGCGGGGTCGCCTTCTCGTGGGATCCAGGTCTTCCGGCCAACAGCCGCATCCTCACCCTCTCGCTCATCGGCGAGGATGGCCTGCCATCGGCGGCGATCTATCAAAACGGAGCGGTGGTTTCGAACGCGCCGGCCACCATCCAGGTCGTCACCCTGAATTTCCTCGCCAACAACGGCGACGGCTATCCAGTGAAGGCGAACGGCGAAAACTTCCGTTATATTCTAGCGGACAACACGCTCGGACCCGCGCTTGGCGAAGGCACCGACTTCACCGTCGCTCCGCAACTCCCGGCCAACGCCGTGGGAGAACAGGCCACGCTCGCCGCCTACTTCAGCTCGAAGCACCCGACGGCGGGCACCCCCTACACCACCGCAGACACCGCCGCCGCCCTGGACCTCCGCATCCAGCGCACGGCCGTCCGCAGCGACACGGTCCTGCCCTACACCGCGGGTGAAGTCCTCACGCTCAACGCGTTCTCGCCCGGCATGCTCGCCATCGGCCGCAGCCCGAGCCTGATGCTCACCCAGCCGGACCTGGCTTCGGCCGTGGGGGCGACGCGCACGGCGGGGCAGGCCGACGTGACCTCGAACCCCTCCGCCTTCAGCCTCTACACCGCCGGTTCCATCCAGGACCTGCGCGGCACCGGGAACCTGCTCGTCCAGGCCGAGGGAGAGAACGTGACACTGAGCCTGCCGGTCCAGAAGTCCACCACCCTCGGGGAATGGGAATCCGCCGGCCAACTCGACATCACGTTCCCGAAGACCGAGGACAAGGAATTCTATCGCCTCGCCCTCCCCCAGTGATCGCCTGACACCGCCTCAATTACGCCATAAACCCCGCCCGGCTCGTCCGGGCGGGGTTTTATTTTTGGCGGGGTCCGGGAATTGTGACGAAATCGACCCAGAAAACAGTTGCGCGGGTTGAAAGAAGATCCTGTTGGATGGCATCGCTTACAATCATTCCATTCAAACCATCATGAAAATCGACATTGTGACGGATACCTTCGCTCCCGATGTGAACGGAGTGGCGATGACCCTGGGACGCCTGACGGACGGCCTGCGGCGACGGGGCCACCGGGTGCATGTGATTCACACGGGAGTCTCGGCGAAGGCAGGCGAAACCTGCGTCGCGGCAGTCCCGCTTCCCGGATACAAGGAGGTGCGGGTGGGCCTGCCGAAGCCCTTCGAACTCAAAGCCCGCTGGTTGCGGAGACGCCCTGACGCGATCTACGTGGCCACGGAAAGTCCGCTAGGGAAATCGGCGCTCAAGGCGGCCAACGCGCTGGGCATCGCGGTGGCCTCCGGATTCCACACGAATTTCCATCAGTACATGGAGCAATATGGCATGGGTGGTTTCCACCCGATGGCGATGGCCTATCTGAAAAATTTCCATCAGCGCGCCGACTGCACGCTGACGCCCTCGCGGGACATGGTGGAGCGGCTCACCAACCACGGCTTTCAAAACGTCCACCTGCTGGGACGCGGCGTGGACACGGAGTTGTTCGCCCCCGGGAAACGCTGTGAATCCCTCCGTGCCGGTTGGGGAGCGCGCGCGGCCACGCCGGTCGCGGTCATGGTCGGCCGGGTGGCGCCGGAGAAGAATTTCGAGTTGGCGATGGAGACCTTCGGGCAAATGCGCCAGTGGTTCCCGGACGTGAAGTGCGTGGTGGTCGGCGACGGCCCCTTGCGTGAGAAACTCGCCGTGAAATTCCCGTGGGTGTGTTTTGCCGGAGTTCAAACCGGCGAGGAGCTCGCCAAACACTACGCCTCCGCGGACGTGCTGGTTTTCCCTAGCGAAACCGAGACCTTCGGCAACGTGCTGTTGGAAGCGATGGCCAGCGGTCTTGCCACGGTGAGCTTCGACTACGCCGCCTCGGCGCTGCACGTGCGGGCGGGAGAAAACGGACTCAAGGCGGCCAAGGGCGACTCCGCCGGATTCATCCGCCACGCGGTGGACGCGCTTTCACTGCGGACGGACGACAAGCTGCGCGAAGCCGCCCGCAAAACCGCCGAATCCCTGGGATGGGACCAGGTGGTGGATGAATTCGCCCGCAGGCTCGCGGAAATCTCGGGAACCCCGGAAGACATTCCGGCACCCCGGCCGCAGAAGTCCAAGCGCCCCAAGTTCTCTTGTCGCACGGTCTTCATCTCGGACATCCACCTGGGCACACCTGATAGCAAGGCGGATGAAGTCGTCGATTTCCTCAAACACATCAAGTGCCGCAAGC